>NZ_BAAAVI010000060.1:0-53016 GCF_039534445.1 Streptosporangium fragile
CTGGTTCTACTACGCCATCGCCGACAACCGGACGATGTTCCTGTTCTACGCGATCCCCATGGTCCCGTTCATGATCCTGGCGATCGTGCTCGCGGCCGGACTGATCATCGGCCCGGCGGGCGCCCCGCAGACCCGGCGCATGGTCGGCGCCGGGATCGTGGGCGCCTTCACGCTTCTGGCGCTGGTCAACTTCGGATGGCTCTACCCGGTGCTCACCGGGGAGATCGTCACCTACGCCGAGTGGAACTCCCGGATGCTGTTCAAGAAGGGCTGGATCTGACGATCGACCATATGGGCCACTTACAGGACATTTCTTAGGGTAGGCACCGTGCGCGATCCATTACGTCACGTTCATCGTCAGGGTAGGCCCGCATACGGCAGACTTCGAAGCATGCCTGCACCGGACGTGGCCGCACTCCTTTCCGAGCTGGAGCGTTCCGAGCCCGCCTCCGCCGAGCACGCGCGGAGCGCGATCGACTGGCTGACCGGCGGCGAGCCGCTGGAAACGATCACTGAGCTCACCGTATGCGAGTTCCTCTGGTACACCCTGCCCACCAAGGTCTCCGGCGACCGCCCCGCGATCGCCCGCGCCCTGGGCCGCCTGCTCCTGCTGGGCGGTCTGGAGCGCTACGCCGCCCTGTGCTCCTCGTCCACGACCTCGCACATCCTGCGCACCTACGCCCGCCAGGGCGAGGACGCCGGAATGGCCGCCTACCAGAGCGCCCTGGACGCCACCGGGGTGCTCCCACCCGACCTCCCCGAGCTGCGGTGGAGCTCGATCATGGGCCCCGAGGAGCTGGGCGCGCACGGCGCCTGCTCGGCGGCGCTGGAACTGGCCATCGTCTCCGGGGAGCTGACCCCCGGCTCCCCCGGCAGGGAGGAGCTCACCCGCCGCTGGCTGACCGAGCCACGCGCCGAGCTCGGCGGTGACAACTGGCTCCACCGGGTCCAGGGCGAACGGCTCAACCGCTGGGTGCTCGGCCGGGGCACCGCCTGGCGCGAGCTCGCCCAGCCCTTCGAGGTGCGCCTGCACGCCCCCATCCCCGCCCCCGAGGAAGAGCACCTGCAGGCGCTGCGCTGGCTGCTGGAGGCCGGCTGCCGGACCGGCGGCGTCCCGCTCACCCAGCGGCACAACCTCGCCCGCTCGGTGCTCGCCGAGAGCGCCTGGAGCGCCGGGGAGCTGGCCGCCGTCCGCGAGGTGGCCGAGAGGCAGATGGGCGCGCTGCGCCGGGCCGGGCGGCGCCTGGTGACCACTCCCACCGGTCGGCGCCTGCTGCGCGACCCCGACCTGCTCTGGGAGGCGGCGGCCACCGCGCTGCTCGCCCCCGCGTCGGGCGAGAACGGCTTCCGGGCCTCCGCCAGGGAGGTCGCGCTGATGCTGCTGGCCGACGGCGTCCCCGCCGACCGCGACCGCATCACGGCGGTGATCGACTGCGACGAGTGGCAGACCTTCGAGGTCGACGCCTCCCTCGCCGAGCTCGAACGACGGCTGGACGCCTTCGGTCTCCGCGTCGAGGGCCGCCTCACCCCCGCCGGCCGCTCCGCCGCCCTGGCCGCCCTGCGCAGCCACGCCCTGCGCCCCCGGAAGTACGTCAACATGACCTGACCCCGCGAGGTGACCGGCCGGTCACGGCACGGTGACACGGCTCACCGGCTGTTTCCCCTGATCCGCTGAGTATTTTCCGCCGTGCCGGGCAGGGGGCGGACGTGTCAGAGCACCCCGCGCCCGACCGCACACCGGCACCGGCGACGTCTCCCTCCGCCGGCGGCTCGTCGCCCGTCCCCACCGGAGGGACCGGGCCGGACGGGACGGTGCTCACCTCGGCCGGTCCCCTGCTCCGGCCGGACGTCCCAGCCGAGGGCGGGGGTGCGGAGCCCGCCACACCGGCTCACGGCACGGGCACGGAACCCGCCACTCCGGCCGAGAAGCCGGGTGCCGGTGCCGAGTCGCCGTTCGGGCGGCCGGGGCGTTCGATGAGCAACAACCCGTTCGTGTTCGGTTTCACCGCCGCCCTGGGCGTGCTCACCGCCTGGCTCCTGGTGCAGGCCGTGGCGAGCGCGGGCTCGGTGCTGGTCCTGATCGTGGTCTCGCTGTTCCTGGCGATCGGCCTGAACCCGGCCGTCGAGGCGCTGCAGAGGCGCAACGTCCCCCGCGCTCTGGCGATCACCATCGTCTTCCTGGGCGTCATCTCGGTCTTCGTCGCCTTCGGCCTGGCCGTGGTGCCGCCGCTGACCACGCAGTCCGCCCAGTTTGTCGACCAGCTCCCGCAGTACGTGGCGGAGCTGCAGAACAACCCGCTGGTCCGTGACCTGGACGAGCGTTTCCAGCTCCTGGACAAGCTCCAGCAGTACGTGACGAGCGGCGCCTTCGGCACCCAGATGTTCGGCGGCGTGCTCGGTATCGGGTCGGTCGTCATCGGGGCCGTCTTCAACGCGCTGACCGTGCTGGTCCTGACGCTCTACTTCCTGGGCTCGCTCAACTCGCTCAAGAGGATGGCCTACCGCCTCGTCCCCCGCTCCCGCCGGACGCGGGCCAGCCTGCTGGGTGACGAGATCATCGACAGCATCGGCGGGTACGTCGCCGGAAACCTGATCATCTCTTTGATCGCCGGTGTGACGACCTTCTTCTTCCTGAGCATCATGAAGGTCCCCTACGCCCTGGCCCTGGCGCTGATCGTGGCGCTGACCGACCTCGTCCCGCTGGTCGGCGCCTTCATCGGCGCGGGCATCGCCTCCCTGGTCGGGTTCTTCGTCTCGCCCACCGTGGGCATCGTCTGCGTCGTCTTCTTCACGATCTACCAGCAGATCGAGAACTACTGGATCGCCCCGGCCGTGATGAAAAGCTCCGTCGACGTCCCCCCGCTCGCCACCATCCTGGGCGCGCTGCTCGGCGGCGCGCTGCTCGGCGTGGTGGGCGCGCTGCTGGGCATCCCGATGGTCGCGGCCGTCCTGCTGATCCTGCGCGAGGTCGTCCTGCCCCGCCAGGAACGGATCTGACCCGCTCCTGACCGGGTCCGCCCCGTCCCGGATCCGATCCCGCCACATCGACTGCGCGGCCACCGGGTGCTCGCGCTGTCCCGCAACGGCACGCCGGTCAAGGGGAACCCCTGGTGGACCGAGGCTCTCAACGTGGCCCCCGGCGAGGTCCACGAGATCACCATCACCGCCGCCCGGGGGACCGGCCCCCGCGCGGGGAGCCCGCCCTCACAGCAGGAGGGCCCGGACGAGGCAGGCGAACGCGGCGACGGAGGTCACCGTGCGGACGAGGTTCCAGCGCACCCATCTCGCCTCGAAGCTCTCGCGCACGGCCGCGAGATCGGCGACGCGCCCGGGCTCCCCGGCCGCGTCGAGCGCGTTGTTCAGCGGCACGTTGACGGCGGCGGTGACGGCGAGCGTCGCGGCGTACAGCACGAACGCGGCGACGGTCCAGGGAAGCGCCGCCCGCCCCTCCCGGTGCAGGTGAAGCCCGGCGGCCGCGCCGGTCGCCGGCAGCGCGCCGACGAAGCAGACGGCGAACCAGCCGTTGAGGATGGCCACGTTGATCGACTGCATCGTCCCGACGAAGGTGCGGTCGTCCGTACGGCGCAGGCCCGGCATGACGGAGCACGCGTACGCGTAGAAGAGGCCCGCCATGAGGCCCGTGGTGATCGTGGCCGCGAGCAGGGTGGCACTTCTCAGCAGTTCCAACGTCGTCTCCCTTCCTTCATGACGGGACGTACCGGGTGGGCGATCCCGGACGTGACGTGACACGGCTGCGACCGGGGGCGGACTCGGAGGAGGGATCCGCAGGACGGACCCGGGAGTGGAGACCCGCGGAACGGACCCGCTTCTCTTCCGCGCCGACCAGTAAAGCCGAGCACGGTGAGACGGGCCATGGCTCAGAAGCGCTTTTCCATGTTTCAGCGTCCAGGTTCCAGCTCTAC
Organism: Streptosporangium fragile; assembly: GCF_039534445.1. Classification (NCBI taxonomy): domain Bacteria; kingdom Bacillati; phylum Actinomycetota; class Actinomycetes; order Streptosporangiales; family Streptosporangiaceae; genus Streptosporangium; species Streptosporangium fragile. Next base: position 3,924 of record NZ_BAAAVI010000060.1, read on the forward strand.
AGTGAGGCGTATGGACGCGCTTGTGAGCCTCCTCGACGGGCCGAGGGCCCGGGGGGCCTTCCTGCTCCGTTCGATTCTCGACCCGCCCTGGTCGCTGCGGATCCAGGACCGGGCGCCACTCACCCTGGTGGCCGTGGTCCGCGGCGAGGCATGGGTCGTCCCCGACGACGGCGAGCCCCTGCGGATGTCCCCGGGAGACGTCGGGATCATCCGCGGCCCGGAGCCCTACACCGTCGCCGACGACCCGGCCACCCCACCGCAGGTCGTGATCCACCCGGGCCAGCACTGCACGACCCTGGACGGCGAGTCCCTGAGCCAGGCCATGGACCTGGGCGTACGCACCTGGGGTGACAGCGTGGACGGTTCGACGACGGTGCTGACCGGCACCTACCAGATGCGCGGGGAGATCAGCGAGCGGCTGCTCGGCGCGCTGCCGACCCTGCTGGTGCTCCCGGCCGGCAGCTGGGACAGCCCCCTCATCCCGCTGCTCGCCGACGAGATCGTCAAGGACGATCCGGGCCAGGAGGCCGTTCTCGACCGGTTGCTCGACCTGCTGCTCATCTCCGTCCTGCGAACCTGGTTCTCCCGCCCGGAGGCCGAGGCCCCTGGGTGGTACCGGGCGCACAGCGACCCCGTGGTGGGCAGGGCCCTGCGCATACTTCACAACAACCCGGCCCACCCCTGGACGGTGGCCACGCTGGCCGCCGAGACCGGCGTCTCCCGTGCGTCACTGGCCCGCCGCTTCAGCGAGCTGGTCGGCGAGCCGCCCATGACCTACCTGGCCGGCTGGCGGCTGGCCCTGGCCGCCGACCTGCTGCGCGAGACCGACGCCACCGTGGGCGCGGTGGCCCGCCAGGTCGGCTACGGCAGTTCCTTCGCCCTCAGCACCGCCTTCAAACGCGTCCACGGCGTCAGTCCGCAGGGACACCGCGCCGGGCGCGTCCGTGAGGCGTCCGCCGGATGACCGGACCGGGCCCTGCCGGTCACCCGACCGGCAGGGCCCGGCCGTGCTCCAGATAGACGGTCTCCCCGAGGTCGCGGGCGGCCACGGCGGCCTTGACCCTGCGGGCCAGGCGGTCGATCAGGAGACCGTCCAGGTCCTCCACCGGGTGGAAGCCGAATCCGGTCAGCTCGTTGTCGGCGAAGACGATCGCCGCGAGCGTCTCCGCGTCGAGCACGCCGCCGTCGAAGACGAAGAGGATCAGCTCCCCGTCGACCGGGCTGGGCGCCCAGTCGGCCACGAGAAGGCGGCCGATCGGCGGCCGGATGCCCAGCTCCTCGCCGACCTCCCGCACGCATGCCGCGTACGGGGTCTCCCCGGGCTCCACGAAGCCCCCAGGGATGTCCAGCTGCTCCTTGTAGGACGGTCGGACGATCATGACCCGGCCGCCCTCGTCGAAGAAGAGCGCGCCCGCGGCGGCTCGGGCCCGGGCGAAGGGCGGGGCCTGCCGTTCGTTCACGATCTCGACCATACGGGAAGCCTGGCCGCCGGACGAGACACGTGGCACGGACCGGACAGGCGGCGTCCATCCCGAACAGCCGCTGACCATGGGGCCGGGTGCGCGTACGCCCGACGGAGCGGGTTCGCCGCCGCCCCGGACATCGCGGTGAACCGTGGGGCATCACGGCGACCGGCCGGTGGAGGTCCGCTTCGGCGGAACCCGCCCGGCCACCCCTTACATTTCCACCCAAAAATCCCAGATAATACCCAAAGGGTAATATAACTATACAAAATGGCTTATTTAGCTTTTTGGCCTGAAGTATTCTCTATTGCGGTCGTATGCGATAGAAGAGCACTCGCACCTACTGTCTCTTCTTGAGGTATACGTGAAGAAGCTCCTTCGAGTTCTCGCGGCACAGCTGTTCGCCGCGGCCCTCGTCCTCACCGCCTTCTCCGGGCCCGCCCGCGCCGACGACACCTCCCCGAGCGACGCCGAACTCGCCCTCGAGTGGCAGAACACGTGGGACACCTACAAGTTCTACGAGTTCGCGCCCCCGCCGCTTCCGGAGTCGGGGCGGAGCCGGGACAAGAGAAGCATCTCCATCGAGATCGACGCCCCCGTGGACCACGTGTTCCCCGCGTATTCGAACATCAACAACCACATCGGCCTGCACCCGTTCCTGAAGCGGGTCGCCACCCATCGGGACTGGTGCCAGGGCGACACGCGCTACATCAACTTCACGGCCGTCGAGGAGATCCCCTACCAGGGCACGATCGTCACCAGCAACACGCACGCGCAGCAGCGCATCAACCGCGCCGGCCTCTACTACGAGACGGACACCTGGTCGCTGCCGAACGTCGTCACACACCAGAAGATCATTTTCGAGGCGGTGGCCGGCGGGAAGACCAAGGTCACCGAGCACCTCACCTTCGACGCCGACACCTCGCTGATCGACTTCGTCGTCACGAACGGCGTCGCCTCCCACGAGCAGACGCAGGCGATCCTCAAGCAGGCGATCGAGAGCGGCCAGCTCTGATCCGCCGCCGGGCGGGGCCCGCCTATCCGGCACCCCGCCCGGCCCAGGGGAAAACGCCGCCGTGGAGGGTTCCCGTCAGTCAGGCGGACGAGCATGGTCTGCCGGACCACCCCGAAGCCGCCCGGCGCGCAGCAGGCCGGTCGCCATCGAGGCCGCCTCGCGGACCGCCACGGTCAGCGAGGCCTGCCGCTCCTCGAACCGGGTCGACGGTACGGACACCGTGAACGCGCCCGTCGGGGAACCCGCGTCGTCGAAGAAGGGCGCGGACAGGCAGCACACGCCCTCGCTGAACTCCTCGCGGTCCACCGCGTAGCCCTGCCTGCGCACCCGCGCCAGTTCGGCGGTGAGGTCGTCGTAGTGGACGATCGTGCGCGGGGTGACCGCTTCGAGCTCCACTCCCTCCAGCATCGCCGCCACCTGCTCCTCGGGCAGGAAGGCGAGCACCGCCTTGCACGAGGCGCGGGCGTGCATGTGCCCGGTGTAGCCGACGTCGAGGTTGCCGACGCCGAGCACGTGCACCCCGGAGATGTAGTGCTGCAACGTGAGCGTCCCGTGGTACCAGCCGGATATGTAGGACGTCTCATGCGTCCTGTTGTGCAGCCGGGTCAAGATCACAGCGAGCTCGGGCGACGGTCCCGACCGCCGTTGCAGGTGCCTGCCCAGCCGGGCCGCACGGTGGCCGACGTCGTAACGGCCACCGGGAAGGCGGACCACGTAGCCGTCGGCCAGCAGTGTGCGCAGCAGGTGGTAGCAGGTGCCGAGTTTGATGCCGAGCCGGCGGCTGAGCACCTTCGCCGTGGCGGTGCCCTCGGCGGCGGCGACGGCCTCCAGGACGTGCAGGCCGCGCTCCAGCGTGTGCAGCACGGTCTTCTTGACGGCCTCCGGCTCGCTCATGTCCCGCATTCCCACGCCGCCGTGTCTCCGGCAGACAATGAACCTGTTTTTCGACTATCTGAAATACAGCATACGGACGGGAGAATGAGCCGGTCAGCTCCGACTAGCGTTTACCCACCCGGAATCGGCCCGCTGAGGAGAGACCCGTGGCACACCCCGAGCTGCTGGCGCGGCACCGACGTGTCATGCCGTCCTGGCTGAGCCTGTACTACGACGAACCGATCGAGCTGGTCCGCGGCTCGGGCCGCCGGGTCGTCGACGGCGAGGGCAAGGAATATCTCGACTTCTTCGGCGGCCTGCTGGGCAACGTCCTGCGGATCACGCCGCCGATGACCGTCACAGAGGAAGAAGCAGACGAGGCGCTGGCGCTTCTGCGCGAGGCGCTGAGCATGGTGGACGAAACCGTACGGAACGAAGGAGAGAACCGATGATCCGCCGCTGGAACCCCACCGGCCTGGCCGCGCCGATCGGTCAGTACAGTCACCTCGCCTCGGTGCCGGCCGACCACGAACTGGTGATGATCTCCGGCCAGGTCGGCGTGCTGCCGGACGGAACCCTCGCCGGCCCGGACGCGGAGACGCAGACGCGACAGGTCTTCGCCAACATCGGGCGGCTGCTCGACTCGCTCGGCGCGGGGCCGGAGCACCTGGTGAAGCTGTTCACCATGGTCGCGGGCGTCGAGCACCTTGAGGGCTGCCGTGCGGCGCGGCAGGAAGCGTTCGCGAAGTGGTACCCGGACGGCGACTGGCCCGCCCACTCGCTCGCGGTGGTCGCGGCCCTGGCCACTCCGGAACTGACCGTCGAGGTCGAGGGCATGGTCGCCCTGCCGCGCCGGTGAGCCGGGAGTTCTCCACGCCGATGAACCCGGAGCCCTCCTCCGCGCCGATGAGTCAGGAGGACTTCCGCGGGCTCTTCCCGGCGCTGCGTTCGACGGTGTGGTTGGACACGCCGGGTGCCCCACCCGGTGCCGAACCGGTGACCGCGGCCCTGTACGAGGCCCTGTCCGCGTGGTCCACCGGCGAGTTCGACTGGCGCGCCTGGGACTCGGCGGCGGCCGACGCGCGCATCCTGTTCGCGCGGCTGGTCCGCGCCGACCCCGCCACGGTGTCGACGCTCGGCTCGCTCGCCGAGGCGGCGGCCACCGTCGCCGGATCCCTGCCGCCCGGCCGGATCGTGGTGGCGGCCGAGGAGTTCCGCAGCAACCTGTTCCCGTGGCTGGCACGGCACGACGTGGTGACCGTGCCGCCTCGTGACGGCGCGACCCGGGTGGAGGACCTGATGGACGCGCTCGACGAGCGGACCGTGCTGCTCGCCGTCAGCGAGGTGACCAGCGGGGAAGGGCAGCGCCTCGACCTGCCGGCCCTGCGGGCCGCGACCGACCGGGTCGGCGCCCGGCTGTTCGTCAACCTGACGCAGTCACTGGGCGCCCTGCGTTTCGACGCGGCGACCGTACGTCCCGACTATCTCGCCGTGCACGGCTACAAGTGGCTGCTGTGCCCGCGCGGCGCGGCCTGGCTCGCCACCAGGCCCGACCGGCTCGACGAGCTGACACCCCTCGCGCCGAACTGGAAGTCGACGAGCCCCCCGCACGGCTACTTCGGCGGCCCCATGCGCCTGGCCGGCGATGCCGGCCGGTGCGACGCCTCCCCCGCCTGGTTCTCCTGGCTCGGGGCCCGCGCGGCTCTCCGGCTGCTCGGCTCGCTGGACGCCGGACGCGTCGAGCGGCACTGCCTCGGTCTTGCCCGGCAGCTCACCGAGGAGGCGCGAAGCATCGGCCTGCGGCGCGTGGCGGACGGCCCGCTCTCCCAGATCGTCGTGCTGCGCACCGATCACGCCGACCGGATCTCCGCGCGGCTCCGCGAGCGGGGCGTCCGGGCGACCGCGCTCGGTGACCGGGTGCGTTTCGGCCTCCACTACTTCAACAGCGAGGATGACGTGCTGGCGACGCTGCGCGTGCTCCGCTCAAGCGGCGCGTCAGGCGGATGATCGTCTGCCCCGGCCTGCGGAGGCCGGGGCAGTCCGGCGCTCGGCCTGCAGCACGCTCTAGCCGGAAGAGTGAATTCATGGCCGAGCTACTGCTTCCCGGCATCGCCGTAGATGTCCCCGCAGAGGGTCTGTCGACCGGTCAGGCCGCCAAGGCGACCGGAGTCGGCATCGAAGCGCTCCGCTACTACGAACGCGAAGGACCGCACCTCGGTCCGATATCCCGCGACGGGGGAGGAGAACGCGGCTGCCGCGCAGATCGAGCTCACCGAGCTAGGAACTCGCGGCCCTCCAGGAGGCCGTGCCCGAGGGCGCGGTGGCGGTAGCCCGTGACACGGATGAGGGCCGCACCTTGAACAACCTGTAGAGCCGGACTCGCCGGGCGCGTCCGATGAGCTTTCACGCTCGCGGGCGAGCCCGTCCCATACGGCCGTCGAGTCCTGCAGGGCACCTCGGCAGGGGAATCGGTCACCAGGGCGGCGAGCGCCTCTTCGAGGTGTCATGTCTCGATGGATCTGCTCGGTTCTCAGTGAATCCGCTCAGACCTGGCCGGTTGTCCCATGCGGGCGGGCGGCGCCGTGTTCCCCAGCCGGGGTTCCTCAGCCGGGCCGAGTCCCGCGGGTCCGTAGGTCCCGTGGGCAGCGGGCGGTGCCGCCGGAGGCGTTGTCACGCCCCTCGCATGACACCGCCGATGACCGTGGTCACGACCTTGTGGACGGCTCCGGCCTCCGGCGGGGCGCCTTCCCGGTCGGCGAACAGCAGGTGCCCGGCCCCGATCAGTGTGGGAGCGAGCGTGTCGACGTCGGCGTCCGCCGCGATGCGGCCCAGTTCGCGCTCGGCGGTGAGGTAGGAGGCGATCATGGCCGCGGCTTCCGCCAGGAGCGGGACGCCGGTCGGCCTGGCCTGGCGCAGTCGGGCGCGCAGGCCGTCCCGGGAGATGACGAGGCCGACGATCGCCACAGCGACCGACCCGAACAGGTCCATCAGCACGCCGGTGAGGTTGCCGGCGACGGTGCCGGTCCCGGCGGACCCGCGCAACGCGGCGGCCTGCTTGTCGATCCGGGCGATGCGGTCGAGCACGAGCTCGGCGAGGAAGGCGTCGAAGTCGGCGAAGTGCCGGTGCAGGACGCCTTTGGCGCAGCCCGCCTCCGTGGTGACCGCCCGGCTGGTCAGCGCGCTCGGCCCGTCCCGGAGCAGGACGCGCTCGGCGGCGCCGAACAGTTGCTCGCGTGCGTCGCGGAGGGCTACCCCTGTCGGCACCGTGCATCCTTCCTTCCCGCACCGGGGTCCACCCGGTTGACGAGTGGGCATGTGCCCACCATAGTGGGCGCATGCCCACTATACCGCCGGAGCGAGCGCCTCTTCCCGAACACACACCTCATCAACACCGGCAGGTGGCGGAGTCGTTCGGCTCGGACGCCGAACGCTACGACCGGACCCGCCCCCGCTACCCCGACGCCATGGTGGACCGGATCGTCACCGGCAGCCCCGGGCTCGACGTCCTCGACGTCGGCTGCGGGACCGGCATAGACGCCCGGCAGTTCCAGGCGGCCGGCTGCAGGGTGCTCGGGGTCGAGCCCGACGCGCGGATGGCCGACTTCGCGCGGCGCAGCGGGATCGAGGTCGAGGTGGCGACGTTCGAAGCCTGGGACCCCGCCGGCCGGGACTTCGACGCGGTCGTCGCCGGGCAGGCCTGGCACTGGGTGGACGCGGTCGCGGGAGCGGCCAAGGCTGCGCGGGTACTGCGTCCCGGCGGCCGGCTGGCAGCGTTCTGGAACGTGTTCGAGCTTCCGCCCGACGTGGTGGATGCCTTCGTCGCGGTCTACCGCCGGGTGATGCCCGGCTCGCCGTTCGGCTTCCAGGCGATGTCGGCCCTGGACGGGTACCGGGCGCTGTTCACCAAGGCCGCCGACGGCATCCGGGAGGTGGGCGGGTTCGGCGATCTGGAGGAGTGGCGATTCGACTGGGAGTGGTCCTACACCCGGGACGAGTGGCTGGACCAGATGCCCACCCATGGCGCCCTCACCTGGCTCCCGCCGGACAAGTCGGCGGAGGTGCTGGAGGGCGTCGGAGCCGCCGTCGACGCGATGGGGGGCAGCTTCACGATGCGTTACGCGACGGTGGCGGTCACCGCGACGCGAACCGGCGCCGCCTGACCCGCGGGTGCGGCCCGCCCCGGCAGGAGTGGCCCTTACACCGCAAGGCCCGGTACGCCGGCGGACGGTCGTCGCGCCGACCCGCGGGCGCCCATCTCAGCGCACCTTCTCGAAGAAGGCGCGCACGTCGTCGACCAGCAGGTCCGGCGCCTCCATCGAAAGGAAGTGGCCGCCCCTGCCGAGCTCGGTCCAGTGCACGACGTTGTGGTCGCGCTCGGCCCAGCGGCGGATGGTGACGTCATGGGCGGAGACCAGCACCCCGGTCGGCACCGTCCCGCGCCGGGCCGCCGCCCAGCCGCCCGTACCTTCGTCTGCGGCCTCCGCGGTGCCGTCACCGGGACCGGCGCCCCGGCCGGCGTCGGTATCGCTCCGGGCGGTCTCGCTCCAGGCGGGTGCGGAGATCTCCTCGTAGTAGATCTGCGCCGCCGATCCGGCCGTGCCGGTCAGCCAGTACAGCGAGACGTCGGTCAGGATGCGGTCGCGGTCGACGCTGTCCTCGGGCAGCCCCTCCTCGGGGTCGGTGAGCTCCTTGAACTTCTCCACGATCCAGGCGAGCTGGCCGACAGGTGAGTCGTGCAGCCCGTACGTCACCGTCTGCGGCCGCTTGGAGTTGCACTGCAGGTAGCCGTCGTTGAAGTCCTGCATCGCCTGCCAGCGCCGCTGCTCGGCCTCGGACAGGCCGGCCGTCTCGCCCTCCTCCCCCACCGGGAAGGTGAGCAGCGCGTTGACATGGACGCCGACGACGTGGCCGGGGGCCTGCGCGCCCATGTGGGGGGCGACCCACGAGCCGGTGTCGTAGCCCTGCACGCCGTAGCGCTCATATCCGAGGCGGGACATCAGCCGCACAAGCACGCCGGCCATCTTCGCCGCGTTCATGCCCGGCCCGGCCAGCGGGGTGGAGAACCCGAACCCCGGCAGTGAGGGGATCACCAGGTGGAATGCGGTGGCCGGGTCACCGCCGTGCGCGCGAGGGTCCGACAGCGGGCCGATGACGTCGAGGAAGTCCACGAACCCGCCCGGCCAGCCGTGCAGCAGCACCAGCGGCAGGGCGCCGGGTTCGGGTGAGCGCACGTGCAGGAAGTGGAGGTTCTGCCCGTCGACGACGGTGACGTACTGCGGGTGCTCGTTGAGCGCCGCCTCGTGCGCCCGCCAGTCGTAGCGGGTACGCCAGTACTCGGCGAGTTCCTTCAGGTATTCCAGCGGCACCCCGCGGCTCCAGCCGACGCCCGGCAGTTCGTCCGGCCAGCGGGTGTTGGCCAGCCGGGCGCGCAGGTCGTCCAGTTGCGCCTGCGGGATGTCGATACGGAAGGGGCGGATGCCCTCGTGCGGGTTCGTCATGTCCCTGACGCTAGGGTCCGCTCAGGACGGATCCGGTCCTAAGAATCCGGCAATCTTGATGGCATGCCGGGCACCTCCGCGCGACTGCTGAAACTGCTGTCGCTCCTGCAGACCCATCACGACCGGTCCGGCGCCGAGCTCGCCGACCGGCTGGGCGTCACCCCGCGCACGATCCGCAGGGACGTGGAGCGACTGCGCGAGCTCGGTTATCCGGTGCACGCCACCCAGGGCACCGCCGGCTATCGGCTGGGAGCCGGTGCGTCGCTGCCGCCGTTGCTGCTCGACGACGACGAGGCGGTCGCGGTGGCGGTCGGGCTGCGCACGGCCGCGGGCGGCTCGGTCGCGGGTCTCGAGGAGACCTCGCTGCGGGCGCTCACGAAACTCGAGCAGGTGCTGCCGCCCCGGCTGCGCCACCGGGTCAGCACCCTGCTCACGGTCACCGTCCGGGTCGGCGGAACCGGCCCCGCGGTGAGCCCGGACACGCTGATGGCGATCGCCGAGGCCTGCCGCCGCCGCGAGCGGCTGCGCTTCGACTACACCAGCCCGCGCGGCGGCGACACGGTCCGGTCCGTCGAACCGCACAACCTGGTCAGCTTCGACCGGCACTGGTACCTCGTGGCCTGGGACACCGACCGCGACGACTGGCGCGCCTTCCGGGTGGACCGGCTGTCCCCCCGTACCCCCACCGGCCCGCGTTTCGCACCCCGGCGGCCTCCCGGTGGCGACGTCGCCGCCTACCTGTCGCACCGGTTGTCGTCGCAGACCTGGCCGTGCCGGGCGACCGTCACCCTGCACGAGCCCGCAGAGGCCGTGGCCGACCGGGTGTGGCCGGGCATGGGCGTCGTCGAGGCCGTCGACGACCACAGCTGCCTGCTGCACGTCGGCGCCGACACCCCGTCCGCGCTCGTCTGGATGATCACCTCGGTGGACGCCGACTTCACCCTCACCAGCGGCCCGCCCGAACTCGCCGACGCCCTGCGCGCCCAGGCCGCCCGCTGCCTGCACGCCGTACGGGCGACCTGACCGTGCGCGGCACCCGCCGCGCCGGGCCTGCCGGCCGGCGACGGTTCAAAGCACGGGAGACGCGCTGCTCGCGGAGGCCGTACGGCCTGAACGTCCCCCCATGGCGCCCGCCGCCCAGAGCCCCACGCCGATGTAGAGGACCTGCTCGGGGATGCGCTGCCACAGCGGCGTCGCCGCCTCTCCCGCCAGGGTCACCCCGGCCAGCGCGGCGTGGATGTTGGCCGGAAGCATGAGCACGAACAGCAGCGCCAGGCAGCTCCCGGCCGCCCGCCGGGTGGCCGGGAGCACGAGGCCCACCGCCCCGGCCAGCTCCAGGACGCCGGTCAGGTAGACCACGAGGGCGGGGAACGGGACGAGCGGCGGGACCATGGCCACCATGTCGGCGTGGTTCGGCATGAAGGTCACGCCTGACGGGACGAAGTGGGCACTGGCCGTCATCACGAGCATGACGGCCAGGCCGTGCGCGGCGCTCACCCGCCAGGTGGTGAAGCGTGCCAGGCCGAGCACGCCCGACAGGCGGAAGCACAGCGTGGCCATGACGAGGACGATCACGGTCATAGAACTCACCCTCCCTTGGATAGTGATGCTATCCCAATAGTGGATAGTGGAGCTATCCAAAAGAGGCCGCCTCTTCGGGAGGAGATCCTTGATCCGCAGTCGAACGCCGCTCACTTTCGCAGCGGGGTCCCGTCATGGTGTTCGCCGCCGTCCGGGTCCTGGGACCACGCGGCCGACCGGACGCCGGGGTCTCCACCGGGACGCGCGAGCGGCCGAGCCTCACGGCTGGACGGGCGTGCCGGCCCAGCCGCGCGCCGGAGGCGGCCCGGCCGCGCCAGGGGCGCCGAGGCGGTTCAGACCTGCCACTCGTCGTCGCGAAGCAACTCGATCACGCCGCCGTCGTGCCCGATCCCCGTGACGGTGACGTCGGGGCCGCCCACCATGAAGTCGACATGCACGCCGGAGATGTTGACCCCGGCCGCCTCAAGCCCGGCGGCGTCCCGTCCGCGCAGGTGCTCGGGCACGCCCGGAGGCAGGCCGGCACCCCAGGCCAGATGGCAGGTGGCGTTCTCGTCCAGCAGGGTCTCGAGAAAGGTGAGGCCCGATCGCCCGACCGGCGACGAGCCGTCGACCAGGGCCAGCTCGCCCAGGCGGGCCGCGCCCGCGTCGGTCGCCTGGTGGGTGCGGACCACGTCGGCGCCGGTGCTCGCCCTCACCTGCGTGACCACCCCGCCGGTGAAGGTCAGCTCCAGGTCGCGAATGACGCTCCCGTCGAGCGCGAGCGGCCGCGTCGAACGGACGGTGCCCTCCACCCGGCGGTAGTCGGGGGTGGTGAACACCTCCTCCGTGGGGAGGTTGGCCTGGAAGCGGTGCCCCTTCACGGATTCGAGGCGCGCCGCGTTCCAGTGCGCGTCCGGGAGCAGGCCGATGGTCAGGTCGGTGCCCGGCCCCTCGAACCGGACGGCGTCGAGCCGCATCCCGTTCAACACCTCCGCGCGACCCAGCAGCTCGGCGATCCGCTGCTCCCAGGCGGCGCGGGGGTCGGGCCGGTCCAGGCGCAGTATCGGGCGCAGGTACTGCCAGAGGCGGGTTTCGTCCGGCTCCCCGAGGACCGCGCGCGCCCATTCCGCGGTCGGGCAGGGGATCACCGCCCAGCGGACGAGGTTGTCGATCTGCAGCCGCTGCCTCGACGTGAGGTACGGCATGCGGTCCAGGCCCGCCCGTACCGGGTCCTGCCCGGCGAGGAGATCCGGCGCCGTGGCGCCGCGGAGGTTGAGCAGGACACCGCAGTGGCGGGCCAGCTCCTCGTTGCGCGCGTCCAGCCAGGCCGGGACCTCGCTCAGCGTGGCCGCGTCCGCGTGCCGGACCCGGGATCGCTTCGCGTAGGGGTCGAAGTACCAGATGTCGACATAGTGGGCGCCTCGGGCGTATGCCGCCTCGGTCAGGGCGCGGGCGAGCGGGGCGTGCTCGATCTCGGCGTTGATCAGCACCCGGTCGCCGGCGACGACCGGTACGGCGACGTCGAGGACGACGTCGGCGTAGTCGGCCAGCTCAGCCGCGGGAATGGTCATGACTGCCTCCTTGGGGTGATGTCTTGCGGGCCTTGCGAGAGAGGGAGAGGAACAGCAGCGGCGCCAGGGCCGGCACGCAGCCCGCGACGGCGAAGCCGTAGGCCAGGCCGGACGATTGCACGACGGCGCCCAGCGCGAGCGCGGCCGTCATGAACCCGAGATCGAAGAACGCCGTCGTGGTGGCCACCGCCGAACCGCGCTGCGCGGCGGGCAGGCCGGTCACCGCCATCGTGAGGAACGCGGGAAGTCCCAGCGCCTGCCCGGCGCCGATCACCGCCGCGGCGACCAGCGCCCCGGTCACGGACGGCCAGGCGACGAGCAGGGCCAGCCCGGCCGCGGTGACCAGCAGGGCCGCGGTCGCCGTCCTGCGCGGGTCGATCCGGTTCGCCCACCGTTGGCCGCCGAGCCGCACGGCGAGCAGTACGCAGCCGTAGACGAGGAAGTGCGGGCCGCTGCCGCTCCCGCCCAGCGCGGCGACGTGCAGCGGGAGGAAGGCGCTGAAGGCGGTGTATCCCCACACCGACGCCCAGTACGCCAGCCCGGGACGCAGTCCCGCGCGATGCACGAGCGGCCCGGTCTTCCTCGTGCCGGCGGGATCGCCGACGGCGGCCGGGCCCGCGGGCAGGAACAGGCAGGCCACGAAGGCCACGAGGGCGACGGCTCCGGACAGTGCCCATGCGGCCCGCAGGCCCGCGACGGAATGGCCGGCCTCGGCGAGCGCCGGTCCGGCGAGCAGGCCGGCGTTGACCGCGACGGAGAAGCGGTTGATCGCGGCGCCCGGACGGTCGTGATCGCTGGCCGCGGCGGCCAGGCCGACGTAGGTCAGCGCCTCCCCCGCTCCTGCGACGGCCCGGCACGCCAGGAACAGCGGCAGCGACTCGGCCATGAGCACGGCGAAGGAAGTGATCGCCAGCAGCGCGGCGCCGGTGCAGGCCGCCGCCCTGCGGCCGCGCCGGTCGGCCAGCCGGCCGGCCAGGGGGCGGAAGAGCACGGCGCACCCGGCCGTGATCGCCAAACAGCCGCCGACCAGGCCCGGACCCTGGCCCAGCGGGCCGGTGACGTACTTGGGGATCGTGGGGATGAGCAGTCCGAGCGACAGGAAGCACGCCGCTGCGCACGCCATCAGCAGGCGGGTCATCGCACGTCGTCGAGTTCCAGCAGGAGCGCGGTCATGCTCACCTTGACCCGGTCGCCGGAGCGGGGCGGCCCGGCCTTGTCGTGGGCCAGCGTGACCGCCTGCTCGATCAGCCCGACGATCTCCTCCCACGTGGCACGATCCAGCCATACCTCGGCGTCCATGGACATGCGCTGCAGCTTGGTCTGGGCGAGACGTCGCGCCAGGTCGGTGGTGAGCGCCTCGTGCATGAGCTGCCGGCCGTTCGCGCGTTCCAGCCGCGCGCCGCTGGAGGGGTCGTAGCGGTAGAGCCGGCGGGGCCTGCCCTTGCCGCCCGGTGACGGCCGCTCGTCCACCTGCTGCAGGAAGCCGGCCTCGGCCAGCTGGCGCAGGTGGTAGCTGGCGGAGGCGTGGGCGATGCCCAGCTCCTCCGCGACCTCCGTGGCCGACATGGACGTGCCGGTGAGCAGCGACACGATGCGGATCCGGAGCGGGTTCGCCAGCGCGCGCAGCGGCACCAGGCCGTCACCACTTTCCCAAGACATATTGGGATTATGACATTTCCAACATGTCTTGGGAAAGAGTGGACATGGGTCCGCCAGGACCGGCGCCCGGATCAGCCAGGACCGGCGCCCGGATCAGCCAGGACCGGCACCCGGATCAGCTAGGACCGGCGCCCGAAGAGGAAGCGCCGTCGCCGGCGTTCGGGCGGTGCCGGTGTCGCCGCGACCCTGTCGAGGAACTCGGCCGCTTCTCTGTCTCCACCGTCGCGCGCCCGCTCCATCGCGACGATCGCTCCGGCGAGATCGCCGGACATCGCCAGCAGCAGGCCGTAATTGCGGACAGAGCCGGCCTCCTGCGCGTCGCTCACTCGGTCGTCCCACTGTTTGAGGGTCTCGCCGAGCGCGAGACGTTCGTCACGGAACGCGGGGTCGGCGACCAGTTGCCGCCCCGCCACAGAGGCAGCGTGCCGCCACCAGGCCGCCGCCTCCGCATCGCGGCCCTGCGCCGTCAGCAACCGCCCGAGTTCCCGCATCGCGTCCGTGCTGCCGGAGTCGGCGGCGATCCGCCACCACGTCTCCGCGTCGCCGGCGTCGCCCCGCATGTCGGCGAGCACCCCCTGGTTGTACAGGGCGAGCAGATCACCCACTTCCGCCGCGATCGCGAACCACCGTCCCGCGCCCTCCACGTCGCCCTCTTCGAGGGCGCACTTGCCGAGGTTGTTCGAGGCACGGGTGTCACCCGCCGCGGACGACCTGACCCACCAGCGCTTCGCGGACGCCATCCGCCCCCGGCGCTCTTCGATCAGTCCCATGTCGCACATCGCCGCCGGGTGCCCCTCGTCCGCCAGCGGGCGCAGCAGCGCCTCCGCTTCGTCGAGGCCACCCGTACGGAGATGGAGCTCGGCAAGCCGGAAAAGGGCGTGGGGGGCCTCGCCGATCCGGAGAGCGTGTTGGTAGTGGGCCATCTCCTTTCCCGCGTTGCCCCGGAGATCCTCGATCATCCCCCGCCACATGGCCACGATCTCAGGCTGCTCCCCGCCACGCTCGATCTTGTCCAGCGCCTGCTCCGCCAGTGCGAGGTTGCGCCGCCATATCGCGTGGGCGGCCACAGTGAAGAGCTGATCGGCGTCGTCCGTATGCTCGACGAGCCATTGCCACACCTGTTTCGGCACGTTCCGGCCGGGCTCGCCGTCCCGTACCGCGGCGATCAGCGCCGGGGCCGCCTCGAACGTACGGGACTCGACATGGAGGACACAGGAGGCGACCCCGCCGATGCGCTCGTTCGCCCAGCGCATCTCGGCCGCATACGTCTCCTGTGGCACGTCTGCGGTCCCGTCGGGCAGGTAGTGCCGGCAGAGGGCACCGACGTCGCCCGGTGTGAGGTCTCCCCGGTAGCCGATACGGCGGACGTCGACGACGGCGGAGACGATGGCCGCGCCCACCCGATGCGCGCCCGCCTCACCGGCCTTCCAACGGCGCATCAAACTCGTGCCCACGTCGCACGACGGGACCATCTCAACGCCACGATGCAAAGACTCCTCGTCGAACCCCGTACCGGACTCTCCGGGGCCGGCAGACCGCTGGATTTCCTGCACGGCGGCCACCACCCGGTCGTGCAGTTCCCGCGCCGCGACGAGCGCGCTCAACAGTTCGGGCGAGCCGGATCGGCTGAGAAGGTCATGAGGCGCGCCGATGCCCTCGTCCCCACTCGGGCCGTACCTTCCGGCAGCCGAGGCGGCCTGAAACGCGCTGAACCGTTCCCGGTACCTGAGCCAGGCCTCCCGCTCGGCCGTGTCCCAGTCCTCCAGGGCCTCCGGGCCCTCCGCCTCGGCAACCAGTCCGCTCGCCTCGATGCAGATCTGGTGCCGGATCACCACGTCCTCATACGTTCCGGGCCCCGCTTCGGGGCCCTCCTGCACGTGGACCTCGAAGAGCGAGAAGCCGACGGCAACCGCGTAGAGCAGGTCGGCCCACCGGGCGCGCACCGGCGGCGGGGCCCTCCAGACCAGGTCGGGGAACTTGGTGACCAGACTGGTCAGGATCACCGTCCCGCTGACGTCGGCACTGATCTCAATACCGCGGCGCAGCTCGGAAAGGGGCAGCCCGGTGGCGCGCGCCTCCTCACCGGTACGCGGCAACCGGCCCACCGAATCATGCATCCGCACCCAGTGCCCGACCTCATGGCATACGAAAAAGCCCGTCGCCAGTAACGCCGTCATCCGGGCCGCCTCGGCCGGCCCTTCCCCTCGCGCCCCGAACGACTCCTGGATCTCGCCGAGCCGCTCCCAGAACGCTCCCGAGCCGTCTGATCTTCCGAACAGCGCGGCGATCCGGGCCGGCGGGCGGAGCAGCCGCGCCAGCTCGGGCTCGTCCCCGACGAAGAAGGCCTGCAGGCCACTGCGGTGAGTCTCCAGGATCAGCGCCAGCGTGTACACCCGCGCGATGAGCCCGAGCGGCACGACGACGAGCGACTCACCCGTATCGGTGACCTGGAGCTTGCACATCAGCGAGGGAGACCCGGTGATTGCGACTCTCGGGCCGCGCTCGCGCACCCCGCTCGGTCGATCGATGAGGTGGGTCAGCGCCGAGAAAGTCCGCGAGCAGCCGTCGAACAGCTCACGAGGCACACATCCCGGCAGCTCCGCCGGGTCGACGAGGTCCGCGAACGCCGCCGGTTCACTCATCCCTGGTCTCGACCGGTCCGAGGTTCGGGCATAACCGGCCGAGGCCGTAGTGGATCAACTGAGCGGACACGACGGCCACGGGGACCTGGAAGCCGTTCAGCGCGGCCAAGGTGTCGACCAGGGCCGCAAAGAGCGTGTTCCGCTCGACCTTACCGGGGCCGAACACGACTTTACGGATACGGACCGAGGTGCAGACAGCTTTGCGGAACACCTGCAGGTTCTGCTCGAACCACGCCCGACCCGTCTCGCGCTTCTCATCGTCGTCGGCGTCCTTGGACTTCAGCTCCCCCGCCAGCAGAGCCTCTCCGATAGCCAGATAGAGCGCGTCCGCGTCGCGGTCGAGTAACGAGTAGTCGATCCCCGTCATAGGCCGCTCCTCCACACGGACGATCCACTGCCAGGCCGGGCGGCGATGCGTCGAAAGCGCCGCCGGTATCAATCGAGTACTGCCCATCTCGCAGTCTGTTGCCTGAGAGGTGCGCTGGCAACAGCGGAGTGCGGCAGCCGAGCCGGTCGCCCTGCGCGCCGGTGGATCGTCGGCACGGTCGAGGAGGGTGCGCGGCGCCAAGGCGGTCGTGAACGGCCGGGTCGTCTCCCAGGTCGGCGTGACACGGGGCGGTAAGACGGAGAGGACCATGCTCATCGACATGTCCGGGCACCGTCGCGGAGGACGGTGCCCGGAAGCGCGGGCGGAGGCTCTCAGCCGCCGACGGTGAGAGCGACCTTACCGAACTCGTAGAAGGTGTCGCCGTTCTCGTCCCCGTTGTGCCAACGGCCGACCATGACCTCGTTGGAGCCCGCCCGTCCGGAGTGGTCGCTCTCCCTCATCGCCGCGGTCCACCTCCGAGAGGCGATCCGCACCTGACTGCCGCGCCAGTGCACCGTGCCGGTGAAATACTGCGTCAGGCCGTTCTCGTCACCGTCGTGCCTCCTGCCGAGAATGACCCTGTCGTTGGAAGTGGTGAAGTGGGAGTCGCTCTCCACCATGGTGGGGCTCCAGTTCCCGTCAAGCACGGAGGCCGGTTCACCGTCGATGACGATCTGGCCGCAATGGTACTTGGTCCAGCCGTTCTCGTCCCCCTTGTGGTCCCGACCGATCAGCACCTCGTCGGCCGGACAGACGAAGATGCTGTTCGGCTCCTTGAGGCGGTGGACACTTCCGTAGCGAATTACGATGTCCGGTACCGCGACCGTGGACACCGCCGCGTCCGCAGGTGCCGCCGCGGACGCGGGGGCCGCGACCAGCGTGGCCAGGGCGGCCGCCGCCATCGCGACGGGCAGGGCCTTCTTGTACATGTCCATGTCCTCCGGTTCGCGTTTGCTTCGTCTGGTGTGCGCCGAGAGCACGGTGCCGACGGCTCACGTCACCCCACGGTTCGGGGTTCCGGCATGCGTGACCGGTGGCGCCGATCGCGTCCCGCGGATCGTCCACGGGTGCCGGAGAAGGCCGGTACAGGGGATGGATCACATCGTGGTCGTCACCGCGCCGCCGGATCGTCCCTCTGCAGGGTGAGTGCCGCTCCACCCCGGAGGTGACTCCCGGCACCTCAGCCGGCGATCACGGCGATGACGGCTCCACGGAGGCGTCGGCCGGGAGCGGAAGGCTCCGCACGGCCGAGGCACGGACACCGGGCGCGGATGGACGACGCCGGGGTCAGGAAGGCCCCGAGGACGGAGCGGACGGGTCGCGAGGACCCGGACATGCAGGGACGGTACGGCCACGTCATCGAGGGCATGCGAACGTACCTGCGCGAGATCCTGCGGGCTCTGCGGGAGAACGCGATCGCCGAGCGGTTCGCGATCTGGCCGACGTCGCCGATCCCGGGCGCTGCGGGCCGGCGACCTCGGTCTTCGGCCTGCCGGTTCGGCTGCGGGAGAGCTCCGTCCCCTGAGGTCATGCTTGCGGTGCTCACGATGCTTGCGGTGCTCGCGGGCCGAACCCGATCGCGGGCAGGATCGCCTGGTCGACGATCGCCGCGAGGTCCTCGGCGGTGGGCGGTGCTCCGGCATCGATCAGGCGCTTGGTGACGAGGGCCTCACCGATGTCGGCCACGACCGGGGTGAGCAGTTCGGCAGGGAAGCGGCCCCGGTCGGCGTAGTGCTGCAGCACGGTACGGGTGAACGTGCCGCCCCGGTTGGCGAAGACCCGCTCGAACAGGGCCTCGGACATCAGGCCGGCGCTCTTCGGGTCGGTGAGGATGGCCGCGACAGCGCGGCCGGCCGGGCTGAGGGCCCACTCGGCCATGAGACGCAGGGCACGGATGAGGTCGCCGCGCAGGTCGTCGGCCCCCGGGGCCGGCTCCTCGACCGGGTGCTGGTGGTAGAGCGCGTCGAGGAGCACCTCGATCGGGTCCGACCAGCGGCGGTACAGGGTGGTGCGGGGCGTCGCCGCGCGCCGGCCGATGCCGTCCATGGTCAACCGCCCCACGCCGACCTCCACCACCTCTTCCAGAACGGCGTCGTGGATGGCCTTGATCAGCTCTTCTCCTCGCCGGCGCGTCCGGGCGTTGCGGTCACTCATCGCCACCCCCTTGATTAGCTACACAGATGTAGCTTACCTTGAGAATTAGCTACATCTATGTATCTAATTCTGAGGGGACAGTCATGCCCATCGCCCCACCGGCTCCCGTTCACGGGGCCACTCCCATCACCCGGCGCGCCCTCGCGCCCGATCTCGCGCGTGGGCTGATGCTGCTGCTCATCGCGTTGGCGCACGCGCACATGTACCTGTCAGGCCACGAGGCGGGCTTCCGCGGCTACGCTCGCGACGGCGGCACCCTGGACCGGCTGGTCGCCGGCGCGCAGATCCTGCTGGTGGACGGACGGGCGCTGCCCATGTTCGCCGCCCTGTTCGGCTACGGCCTGGTGCAGCTCGCCAACCGGCAGCTCGCCACGGGCAGGAACTGGCCGCAGGTGCGCAAAGTACTGCGCCGCCGGAGCCTGTGGTTGCTGGCGTTCGGGTTCTGCCACGCGCTGCTGCTGTTCTTCGGTGACATCCTCGGGGCGTACGGGCTCGTCGGGCTGGTGCTCGTCGGGTTCATCCGGCGCGAGGACAGGGCCGTGCTGCGGGCCGCCGTCGTCGGGCTGGTGCTGCACGTCGTGGTGCTGTTCGGCTTCGGGCTGCTCACCGTCTCCGCGCCGAAGGGCGACACACCCGCGGCCATGGCGGACCCGATCGAGGCAACCGTGATGCGGCTCATCGGATGGTCCGGAATGACGCCCACGTACTTCGCCGCCGGCGTGGTGCCGACCTTCCTGTTCGGGATCTGGGCGGCCCGGCGCCGCATACTGGAGGACCCGGTGTCGCACCGAGACCTGCTCTTCCGGGTCGCCGCCCTGGGCACCGGGCTGACCGTTGCCGGCGGGGTGCCGTTGATGCTGATCGACACCCGGATCTGGACGCCGCCGGACATGGTCGCCGTGTCGGCGTACACGCTGCACAGCGTGACCGGCATCGCCGGCGGGCTCGCGTACGCGGCGATCATCGGGCTCGCCGCCGGCCGGATACGACACGGCTGTCCCGGCCCGGTCGTCAGAGCCCTCACCGCGTGCGGCCAGTGGTCGCTGACCTGCTATCTCCTCCAGTCAGTGATCTTCGTGGCGGTGTTCGCGCCATACGCCGGAGGGCTCAGCACGCGTGTCGGTGACGCCGCGGCGTCCGGCATCGCCGTGGTGACCTGGCTGGCCACCGTGGTGCTCGCCGCGCTGCTGGCGCCCGGCGGGCACAGGGGACCGGCTGAGGCCGCGCTACGGCGCCTCACCTACGGGCGCCGATGACTCACCCGTACGCCGAGCGCCGCGGCCTGGCCTCCCCCGGCCGGCCGGGGTGACACCCGGCAACGCGAAAGGCCGCTTCCAACGCCCTGGAAGCGGCCTCCGGCCTTGGTGGAGAGGAGGGGATCCGAACCCCTGACCCCTTCGATGCGAACCCCGGCGGGGTGTGCCGCTCCTGATCGCCGGATGTCATCCGGTGCCGTCAGGTGCCGTCAGGTGCCGTCAGGTGCCGTCAGGTGCCGTCAGGTGCCGTGACGGTGACGCCTGATGATCTCGACGGTGCTCCCGTGCCGGCGGGTTCGCTGGCTTTCCGCTGACTCCGCCGGCCTCCGCGGTCGATTCTCCCGGTCGGCTATCGGCGACGAAGCTGCCGCGCTGCGGCAGAGTCATCGTCCGTCCTCACGTCCGACAGGCTCGTGACGGCCCGACAGTTGCACCAAACGCAAAAGCGTCGACTCCGAGTGCCGCCTCGCCGACCGCCTGTCGGATCGACCCGCGAGACTCCGCGCATGCATGATCTCGTTCTCTCGAAGGACGCCACCCGGCGCGCCCGACCACCTGAACCAGGGCACCGGTGCGGACGTCTACCTGAACATGAAACGCTTCGCCATCGCCCTGGCCGTCGCCGTCGTCCTGCCGTCCGCAGCCTGTAGCGCGGGAACGCCGCCCGCGCCCGGCGCGGCGCAGACCTCACCTGCCAGCGCGGGGCGACTCACAGTCGACGCCTGGTCGGCCGACAACGCACGGGCGGAGTTCCGCGGGACCGTGCGGGAGTCCGCGCACTATGAGGAGATCCGGGCGTTGCGCGAGGCCCCGCCGGGTGCCCCGTACCCCTGGGAGGTCTCCTCCAGCCCCGCAATGATCCGGGACGGCGCTTGGACGCTCAGCTGGGACGCCGGCGCCGCCGCGCCGGGGGCCAAGTGGGCGGTGGTGCTCGCCAGTCTTCCGGTAGCGTCGTGCCTGCCCGGTTACTGGTGCGATCCGCTCGGCCCGCTGCGGCAGGACGGACCCTCCTCGCAGTACGTCCATGCGGCGGTGAGGCTGAACTGAGCCGCTCACGGCCGAGGTCGCCGAGTTCGTCGACCGGGTCCCGACCTCGTCCGCGGCTCACCTCTTGGATACGGCTCCAGCGCCACTGGCGTGTCTGGTCCCACGCGCTCCCGCCCGCTGAACTCCACCGCCTACTCGCCGCCGTCGAAGCCGGGCACACCCTTGATCTCCACGTCCGGATCCAACAGACCACCGGTAAGGACTGGACACCCCGGGAGGCGCGGCACAGCTTCGTCCCGCTGCCGCCGGACTCCGGGGTGCCCCCGGAGAACATCTCCCGCCCGGTCGGTCACCGCAACGCTTGGACGACAGAGACCGTCTACCGCAAGCAGCTCCGCCCGACGCTCCCGGAGGGGGTCGAAGCCCTGGACCGGCTTTTCCCGGACTGACTATGATCGCCAATCCGAACAAGAATACGAAGGATGACGCATGTGGCCGTTCCGGAGAAAGAAGCGTGAGCAAGTCGATCCGGAAGAGCGGTCACCGCAGCTTGGGATCAAGTACAAGGATCTGATGGTGATGGATCAGCTCGCCAAGGCAGGGGCTGATCTTGAGCAACCTCGCCATGTGATCTTCTACATGTACGCCCCGACCCTCGAAGTCGCCCAGAGCGTCGCCAAGGTTGCCGGCAGCGCCGGCCACGGCTTACGCGCCGAGGTCGGGAAGCCCGCCCCGGAGCACCCGGACAGCTGGCCGGTGACCTGTGAAACGAACGCGGTGATCTCACCCGACTTCGTACGGGAAACGGGCAACCTGTTCGACGACCTGGCGGCTCACTACCGCGCCGAGTACGACGGATGGCAGGCCGCAGCCACCCCGTGAGGCGTAGTCACTCGGTTGGTCACCCAGCAACGCAGAAGGCCGCTCCCGATCTCTCGGAAGTGGCCTTCGACCTGGGTGGAAATGAGGGGTTCGAACCCCGGCCCCTTCGATGCGAACCCCGGTGGGGCGTGCCGGGCCTGATCGCCGAGTGTCATCCGGTGCGATCAGGCGCCACGGCGGTGATGCCTGATGATCTCGAATGCGCTCCCGCGCCGGCGGGTTCGCTGACTCCGCTCAGCCGCCCGACGTCCGGTATGACGATGACAGCCGGAGAACGCCGTCCCCTCGTGGACCAACTGGGGCCACGGCCCGAATCTGTCGGCCCCGTACGCCATGATCGGCGCACGTGTATCCCGTACATCCCCCGAGGAGTGCCATGGCCGTCGACAACGGAGCCGGATGGTCCGTCGGCTGGAACGACTGGACAAACCTCGGACTGATCCGCGCCCGGCTCGACGCGGGGGCGGACCCCGGCTCGGGCGGATACTTCTACGGACCGCCATTGCACACCGCGGCCGAGTGCGGCTCGCCCGAGGTGGTCGCGGAGCTGGCCCGGCGCGTCGCCGACGTCGACGCGGAGCACGAGGGCCGTACCGCCCTCTGGCAAGCAATCTTCGCCAACCGGCCCGACAACGCCCGCGCCCTCGTCGCCGCCGGAGCGGACCCGTGGCGGCCGATGATGAACGGCTGGTCCCCCGGACGTCTCAGCCTGGCCACCCCCACCCCCGACCTGTTCCCCCTCCCCGACGGCAAGACCGGCCTGTCCGCCGCCGAGACCGCCGCCGTGGCGGAGGCCAGGTGCCTGATCGCCGCGCTGGGGCGCTTCGACTGCGACGGCTTCAGCCTCGCCTGCGCGGCCGGCGTCACCGCGGCCGAGGCGGTACGGCGCCTGGAGGCCGTGCCGGCCGATGACGCCGACGCCGACGCCGACGAGACGCCGGAGGATCCCTGGTCGGACGAGGACGACAGCCTGGCCGTCGTCGGCGTCACGGACGTGCCCGGCGGATGCGTCGTCATCCAGCCGTGGGGATACGTCGCGTCCAACCCCGGCGTCATGGAGCGCCTGTCGGTGGGCACCGTCTGCTACGGGATGTACGCCAACCCCAAGAGCGGCAACCAAGGGGCCGTCGCCCGCGACGGCGTCATCGAGGAATGGGACACCCACCCCGGCGGCGGCAACGTCTCCGCCGAAGAATCCACAGAGGAGATCCTCGCCGCCTACCTCTACCACGGCGAGGCCGTGGCCTACTGCCATGCCGGAGCGGGCCTGCGGCCGACCGACACCCGATCGATCACCGGCCAGGCCGACATGTGGCTGAGACTGCCCAAGCGAGACTGGTGGGAGTGACCATGGACCCCATCGGTGTGAGGCTCATCGAGGCGATCCAGGCCGGGCTGCGGGAAGAGGGCTTCTGCTTCACCTGGTGCCGGAACGACGACCTGCGGGAGGTGGCCCACCGGTTCGGCGCGGATCCCGGGACGGGTGTGTGGGCCGGGCCCGAAGAGCTGGAGGACCTGGAGGAGGAGCACCAGGAGGATCTGCTCCAGCTCACCCCGGCGGGTGAGTGGACGCTCGCCTTCGAACCCCATGGCTTCCAGGGGGAAAGAGAGGAAGTCATGGAGACGCTGTCGGTCGGTGGACTCGCGTTGAGCGTCTTCTGGCGCGGAGCGAGGGACAACCGCGTCACCTACGCCGTCGACGGCGACATCGTCACGTCTTTCCGGCTGGCGGACCTCTCGGAGCGGTCAGGCAGCGACCCGGCGGCGCTGGACGAACTGCTGGGGCAGGTGGGCCTGCACGACGGGCTGTCGATGTGGGAGCGCAAGGTACGGATCCTGGCCCTGGCCGAGACGATCAGCGGGTGGACGCTCACCTCCGAGTGGGTGCGTTCCCCTCAGTTCGCCGTCGCGATCACAACTCCGGTCCCGCGAGTGCTCGTCCCCCGCGCCTACCTGCATCCGCGAGAACCGTTCCTGGACGAGCCGGAGTTCACACGGATCCTGGCCGACCCGTCGCCCCCGATGGCTCCCGCCGTCACCCGGCTGGTCGTCTCCACCGTCGCCACCGCGGTCGGCTTGCAGGACCACCCGCTGGTGCAGGAGGCCATACGGGTGCTGGACCACGGCGAGAGCTTCCCCAGCGAACGGGAGACGCTGCGGGCGCGCCTGTACCAGGCCGCTGAGGAGACCAGACAGGCCATGCTGCGGCAGCACGAGCCCACCCCTGATACGGCGGAGGCCGAACGATTGGATCAGGTGGGCCATTCCCTCTACGCCCTCAGCAACGCTCTGTCGCCATCACCCGTGAACGCGGCGTACACCGTCGCGGACGAAGCCTTCCGCGTGCCCCGGCTGTCCAGGACGGACGTCATGCGGCTGCACGTGCTGAACAACGTCGCCCGCCGCATCCTCTTGGACGGTCTGCACCGTTCCTGACCCGGGAGCGCCACCACACAAGGCGACCGACCACACGATCTCAGACTGAATTCGATCACAAGCCCAAGTCCCTGCGCGGGACCACTGCGCAGGGGTTCCGTATGTGTTCGCCGACTCCGGCCCTCGGGAGCCCTGCGGAAGCCGCACGGCCCCCTCCGGAGACCGACCGGCCGCATGGCCCTTGAACAGCGAAAGGCCCGGCTCCATGAATCCGCCCCAGTCGGAGCCGGGCCTTCTTGCTTCGGCAAGGCATCCGGTTCTCAGCCGAGTCTGCGTCCGAGTTGCCGGCGAGGCGCCGCAATCACGATAGGTATCGACGGGATTCGCGCTCCATGAGGTCCCAGAATGATCGGGAGCGGATCTCACCCGGATGCCCGGTCGCGAAGTCCCATGCCTCCCACTCACCGTCTGGCCCCGTCCGTGGCCGTTGTCACCCAGTTGGTCACTCAGCTTTCCGCCGGCCAGCTCTCCTTGTCGGTCACGAAGCTCCCGTGCTGCGGCAGGGTGACGACCCATCGTTCCGGAACATGACGGACGCTTGGCTCCACAAGCCGGAGTCGAGCCTTCTTGGCTGAGCGAGGCATTCGGTTCTGGGAGCGACCCGCTCAGCAGCTCATCTTTGATCAAAAGCGCTGAAGAACTCCCGGACATCGGCGGCCAGGCTGCGTAGCTGCTCACCGGCCTCCAAGCGCGTGATGACTGACGCCTCCCAGTCATCGAGCCCGATATCCCAAGGTTGAAGCTTCCACATCACATCGGCGTACCCGCCTGAGTGAAACGTCGCCGTAACCACGAAGTCCGCGACGCCCCAGACGCGTTCCCCTCCCAGCCGCGGAAGTCAGCCACCAGCTCGTCCAGGAAATCAGCAAGCGGCCGATCCCAGACCGACTGGATCACGCCATCGAGACGGGCATCGAGTCCGGAGGTGTGGAGCTCGACGGAGAACTCGGCTTCGTATGGATCGCGCGCATGGATGCCGCTGAGCCGGACATGCATACCCGGACAACGGACCACCACTTCGACTGGCTCGGGAAGATCCATACTGTGAGCCCTTTTCATCCTCTCAGCCGGACAGCTCGGAAGCGGGTGATGTGGAGTTGCTTGTACTGGGCGGGATCGCCCGACGGCCTGCCCGGCGACGGCCTGAGTGTTCACCTCTACCGGTTCACCCGCTCCGAGCTGCGACTTCAGGAGGAAAAGGCTCACCGTTGGCCAACGTTACGACTTGGCCGGTTCTGGGACGACACCCCACATCAACATGGAGCCCTTCAACAGTTGCTCCGTCACCCTGATCCCGGTCAGGCGCTCGACGAGCAGGAAAGCCGGCCCTTCGTAGAGCTGGGGAAACGATCGGTAGAGCCTGTGGATTTCCGTCATCGTGTCCACGAGTTCGTCCGGGGTCTCCGTCGGATGTTCGTCATCGACTCCATAGCGAAATCGGATTTCGCCGTCCTCACACCAGTAGAAGTAGTCCAGGCCCTTGATGGCCAGTGCGGCTTGGGAGACGAGGCGGGTGCCCTCGGAGAGTTCAGTGATCACGTCTTCGCGGGTGCCGAGCCAGTCAGGATCGAAAACGAACGTCCAATCGCCGATGGAGGCGACGCCGAGAGGCTCCCCAGAGCACGGGTAGTGATCCGGGTCGTCGGGGAAGGGGCCCGGTGTGAAGTCCTCCCATCGACCGCCGAGGCGGGCGACCACCTGTTCAGGCGTGGCACGGATGTAGATGAAGCTGTAGCACTCCTCGGCGTATTCGCCGCAGAGCCAAGAGATATCGAGGGGTTGCATAGTCATGTCGTCATGGTGGCAGCCGCCACCGACAGGCACAGAACTCAGTCGTCACGGGACGATGGGGCTGGGTGCAATGCGGCGTGACGCACCTTGGCCAGCGTGAACTCAGGATTCCAGTGATCAGTGAGCCTTTTTCATCCTCCCGGCCGGACGGCTTGGGAGCTGGTGATGTGGAGTTGCTTGTACTGGGCGGGATCGCCCGACGGCCTGCCCAGCGGCGGCCTGGGTGTTCACCTCTACCGGTTCACCCGCTCCGAGCTGCGGATTCAGGATGAAAAGGCTTCGTCAGCCGTCCTTCGGCCAGTTCTCCTTGTCGGCCACGAAACTCCCGCGCTGCGGCAGGGTGATGGCCCATCCCTCGTCCCGGAGCATGGCCACGGCCTGGCGGGCTGTGTCACGAGCCACCCCATGGTCCTTGACCATACCGCCGCCCTGAAGAAGCTCAAGGAGATCATCCGCGACTACGAGGACGAGCTCCTCGTCTCCTCGACGGGCTACACCGTGGCCGACGCCGTGCGGAACTGGCTGGAGTTCGGGCTCAGCGGCTGGGGCTCCGGGACCGTGGACAAGTGCACGATCCTGACGAACAAGCACATCATCCCGGTCCTGGGTGCTCGGAAGCTCGTCGACCTCACCGCGGACGACGTCGACCGCTGGCTGGCCGACAAGGCGAAGACGTTGAGCACGCGGACCCTCCGTGAGCTGCGCTCGATCCTCGTCCGGGCCGTCTCCCGCGCCCAAGCCCGCGACAAGGTGAAACGGAACGTCGCGCTGCTCTGCGAGATTCCCAAAGGGAGGGAGGGCCGTCCGTCCAAGTCGCTCACCCTCGACCAGGCGGAAGCCGTCCTCAAGGCGTCCGAGGGTACGGCTCTGCACGCGTACGTCGTGCTGTCGCTGCTGCTCGGAGCACGCACCGAGGAGCTGAGGGCACTCACCTGGTCGCACGTCGACCTCGACGGCACCCCGCCGTCCATCATGGTCTGGCGCTCGGTCCGGGAGGGCGGCGACACCAAGACCCGCAAATCCCGGCGCACGCTGGCATTGCCGAGACGCTGTGTCGACGCGCTCAAGCTCCACCGTGAACGTCAGGACGTGGCCAAGCGGGCGGCCAGTGACAGCTGGCAGGACAATGACCTCGTCTTCACCTCCAAGGTCGGCACAGCTCTCGACGCACACAGCGTTCGGCACTCCTTCCGGACCGTGCTCAAGAAGGCGGCCCTGAATGCCACGGACTGGACACCCCGTGAGATGCGTCACAGCTTTGTCTCCCTGCTGTCGGACTCCGGCGTCCCGCTGGAGAACATCTCCCGCCTGGTTGGCCACCGCAACACCTCGGTGACGGAGACCGTATACCGCAAACAGCTCCGCCCGACGCTCCTGGAAGGCGCCGAGGCAATGGACCGGATCTTTCCAAACAGCTGATCTCTACGAAGCGGATCTACGTTGAGATCCTGAACAGCGGTGATGCGTTACCCCTTTGGGATCACCCGTCTCGATAGACGTGATTCATCTTGTGTAGGCACTCAGATCCCGCATTCGCACGTCGCCGTCACCGTCTCCGGTGACGGCGACCACTTTTCCGTCCACTTGTTCGACCACCACGTCCCCGACCCAGTTGGCGTATCTCATTCGTTCGCCCAGCGGTTTGCGCGTGCGCAGATCCCAAACCTGTACGGCACCGCCGCTATCTTCGTCGCCACCGCCACCGCTGAGGGCGACCGGTCGCCCGTTCACCTCTCCGAGCTCCACGGTCCGGGCCCCATAGGCGTGGCCGGTCGGTATGGGTTCACCGACGAGCTGGCGGGTGGACAAGTCCCACACCCGTAGGTTCTCGTCCCGACCGACGAAGACAGCGGCCGGTCGACCGTCCACCTGCCCGAGCACAACATCTCCCGCCCCGCCACCACTTATCATCGGATCGCCTATCGGTTGACGAGTGGCCAGGTCCCACATGCGCGTCGTACCGTCAACGCTGCCGGTGACGGCAACTGCCCGGCCGTTCACCTCTCCGAGCGCCACAGTAAAGACGAGACCGGTGTGCCCGACCAACGGTTCGCCGAAAGCTTCATGCGTAGCCAGGTCCCACACGTGCACAGGCAATCTCCGGCCGGCATTGCCCCAGTCTCCCGCAGCGACGAAGACGGCCCGACCGTCCACTTCCCCGACCGCAACCGCGTCGACGCGTTCAGTGTTGCTGAGCCTTATCGGTTCGCCGATGAGTTCGCGTGTAGTCAGATCCCAGATCCGTACAGCGTCGTCGTAGCCGCCAGTGACGGCAACCAGGCGGCCGTCCACTTCCCCGAGCGCCATCGTCACGATGCCGACCGGGTGAGCGACAATCGGTTCGCCCATAGGATCGCCTGTGGTCAGGTCCCACATCCGTAGAGTGGTGTCGTCGTAGCCGCTGCCGGCGCTCACAGCCACCGGCCGACCTTCCAATTCCCCCACCGCCACGGCCCCGACAGGGTCATCGTGATGCCCGAGCAGATCCGAGGAAGGCCACATAGCGACGGCCAACGCTCCCCAGAGTGCCAGCCCGATCATCCACGACAGGCTTCGACGAAGGAATGACGGCCGCATCAATCCGGGTGACGTTCCGGCGCCCCTGCGGCCAGGCATCGCGTGATCTCCATCCCGGGAAACTGTCGGGCCGGACCAGGCGGACGAGACAGATCGGTCATCCACCATGGAGCCCATTGCTCCCTGCCAGGCCGAACCGTGTCCAGGCGCGTCGGGATCACCCATCTTGCGCCACTTCAGATCGGACACCGCTCACCGTCCTTGAGGCCGACTCGCGCCTGCGTGAGGGCCGGAGGAGTCATGCGATCACAGATGGCCGAGAGTAGTGGGAGTGGTCCCAGCGCGCTAGATCACACAAGCGGCTCAAGCGCTCCGGGCTGAGCGCGGAGAATCGATCAGAACCGTAGTCACTCAGTCAGTCACCCAGCAACGCAGAAGGCCGCCTCCCACAACCGGGAAGCGGCCTCTGACCTGGTGGAGATGAGGGGATTCGAACCCCTGACCCCTTCGATGCGAACACTGGTAGGACGTACCGGTCCTGCTCGCCGGATGCCATCCGGTGCCGTCAGGTACCGCGCCGATGCCGTCCGATGATCTCTGTCGCGCCCTGGTGTCAGCGGGTTCGCTGACTTTTCGCTGACTCCAGTCAGCTCTCATCGGGCCAGTTCTCCTTGTCGGCCACGAAGCTCCCGCGCTGCGGCAGGGTGATCACCCAACCCTCGTCACGCAGCATGGCCACGGCCTGGCGAGCGGTGTCACGCGCGACGCCGTGATCCCGGACCATCTCCGACTCGGACGGTATCCGGTCGCGGGGCTGTAGCCCGCCGCTCTTGATCCGCTCCCGGATGATCGCCGCCACCTGCTGGTAGATCGGCGTCGGATCGAACCTGTCCACTTCCACGAGCGCGACGTTACGCACGTCCCCGACGCTGCTCATATGGGCAACGTGGTAGACGAGGTAGACAAGGGAGACGTAGGGTCAGCTCATGACCAGGGCTTACCACGGCATTCACGTGGGACTGCTCGCGCCGGATCACGAAAAGCTCGTTTGGCGAGCGCCGGCCGCCCGGTCCGACCGCGTGCGCGTACGGGAACACACCTGCGCGTGCCGAGTTCAGAGCTACGAGCTCTGCGCCTCCGGCGGCCTGATGTTCATCCGCCGTACCACCATGAGGTCAGGTAAAGCCGTCGTCCACGAGACAGACCGCTGGCCCAGCAAGCAAGCTACAAACGTTTGGACTCTTCTGCTGTCGGGGCGGGCACATTGAGGCACAAAACATCTTACTTTCGCGTCAAGCGATACAGAGAAACCGCATAAATACTATCAAATACCCCAGAACGGTACTTACTGTGACGATTTACAAAACGATGTACCGACATAACGCCGCTGCTTTATGGTGAGGCAATATGCCGCGATCCCCCCACTCGCCTAAAAGTTTCCAAAAATAGACAAAAGATACTGTCGCCCCAAGACGGAGAGCAGTCACCACCAAAACCCTGCGAACTCCAGTCGCCACTCAGCCGAACACCTATCCCTACAATGATTGCGAGGAAGTGTGCGCCGAAATGAAATTACTCTCACAATCAACGGTCGAGAGATTAAATGCTGCAGCACCGATCAAATAGAGTTTGATTTTTACAGAGAGCACACAAAAGAAGTCCACGACATCTCCATAAAGGATTTTATGGAGTTTCTCAAGCTCGAATCCAGAAAACCAATCGTCGGCACATCCGAAGACGATCACTTCATCATAGACGAACTACAGAAGCCAACACTTGCCATCATAACAATGCATGACGACATTGTCTTCCCGTGGGATGACACCAAATGGTTTTACATAGATCTTGCAGATGATGGAGAGTATAAGCTCACCTTCTATTTCATCACACTATTGGCGAGCGAAGAAGAGTCACTACTGCGCATATGTGAGCCTATTGTCAGGCGACAGGGGCTTAAACTTCACCACGTAAGCGAGACCTCGGAAGGGCTTTCATCCTCCTACGACTTCGAGGCCGCTAGGTCTTGGGCAGTGGCTTGCATAGGAAGTCTCCCTGAGCTTACATTTGGCGACATCAACGCTCTACGCAGAGAGCTTAGTTATTCTGCGTTCTTCTCCGATCACACACTAATACATCCAGAGCTTATCGTTAGCCTGCTTCAAAGCGGCTCTGCCAGCCGACTTATAGAGAAACCAGAGTCGCAGACGCTGGAGGTAAAAAGTTCAGCCTACGAACTAAAGCAAGACCCCTATTGGAAGATAAGACTTGCGCAGGATGTGGCCAGCTTTGCAAACTCCGAAAAAGGAGGAATCTTAATAGTTGGCATACAGACAAAGAAGGATGCACGCGGAAAGGATGTGATAAACAAGATAACACCCATACCGCCAGATAAATCGCGCATTCAAAAGTACGCCAACATCATAAACGATCGAATCCACCCTCCTATCGACGGAATCAGAATTGACACCGTCGCAGAGGGGCGCGGTGATCTCCTATATATTCTGATACCAGCTCAGCGCGAGGAACAGAAGCCATTCATTGTACAGGGAGCCGCCATCGATGGAAATGTGGAAGGGTTTTCTTTTTCCATTCCCCGAAGGCGTGGCGATAATACAATGTGGCTACAAGGGAAGGATTTGCATACCATGATTGCAGTTGGTCGCACATTCCTTCGCACAGGGCGAATAGATAGAAATGAAGAGAATCTCACGTCAGGCGAATAGCAGTCCAGCCATCTCAGCCGGAAGAGCTTCGCCTGTCTGATCACCTCGTACGCCGTCGACCCACCGCGGAGCGGCAGCGGGCCGGGGACGGAGGGGCAAGCCCGGCCTCGCGTGTACATCAGCCGATCGCCGTTCCTCGATCATTGGATGCCATCCCGCACGGCCGGACTTGCCCCGGAGGAGCCGGTCTGCTGGGCTTGCCTGGGTCGACGGTGTGCGAGGTGATCAGCCCCAGCCACCCCACAACCTGGGCTCTTGCTCGGCGATCACCTCGGGGCCGGAGTGCCCCCGCCGGAGGCATGCCTTGACCTCCGCTGTCTGCGTCGCCGTACGGCTGTCGCGTCGCCGTACCCTGTCCGGCCTGCTGGTCTTCTTCCCCGTCTCTGCCTGGCGTCCGATGTGCGGTGGGCCGGTCGGGCGGGACCGGCCCGGAGAGGCCGCACGCCCGCCCGGTTCCGGCCCGACCGCCCGCCGCCCAACGGGCGGCGGCTTGATCACGTAGGGAAGATTTGAACCACGCTCTCCCGTGGATCGCGGGCTATCGGCTCGCTCTGACGATCCCGGCGAGCTCCTGCATGCTCCTGGTCACCGCATCCGCTCCCGCCTGGACAAGGCGCGTCTCCTTGCCCGGCTTGTTGGCGTAGGCGATGCTCCGGGCTCCCGCGTTGGCCGCGGCCTGCATGTCGAAGTCGGAGTCTCCGATCAGGACGGTCTCCCCCGGCCGTGCGTCGACCAGCTCACAGGCTCGGAACACCAATCGAGGGTCCGGCTTCATCCCGGCGGGGTTGCCGATCGGGCGGCCGACGACCCCGGCGACTCGCTCCCTCAGCTCGGCCAGATCAAGGAATGCCTCGATCGCTCGCTCGGAATTGTTGCTCACGATCACCACGGGGCGGCCCGCCTCGGCACAGGCGCCGAGTAGATCGCGCACGCCCGGCGTGATCTCGGCGCGGTTCACGGCCTCGACCTCGTAGCCCACGAACACGGTCTCCATCTTGTCGACCAGCTCCGGCGCGAAGACCGCCGTACGGCGCAGCACCTTGAGCGGGTCGCCCAGTGACACGACGTCCCGCGGGAGTTCCACGCCCTCGTCCTGGAGCAGCTGCTTGAGCCGGGCCGCGACCACAGGTGCCGGCAACCCGGCGAAGACGTCACACACGGGGCCGTCGAAGTCGAGCAGGATGGCGCGGGACTCCCGGAGGATCTCCGCCAGCGTTCCGGCGGTCACACCTCGACCTCGCGGCTGATCGTCGACCACATGCTCTCGAACCAAAGGCGGGTCTGGGCGACGTACTGCGACTGCATCGAGGATGCGTCCTCGGTCACCTGGTAGTGGAACAGCACCGCGTCCTTGCCCATGACGTCGTACAGCTCGTGCTGCTCGCCCTTGATCCGGACCGTGTGCTTGACCACCGGGTAGAAGCCGAAGAACACCTGTTCCCGGTTGATCACGTAGAACTTGAACGACGGCGTCGTCTGATGCACGCGGATCTCGACGGACGCGGACTTCACCAGGCCAAGGTCTGCGAGCTCGTGAACGGCGTCCGCGATGGCCTGAGTGCTGCGCTGCTGGATGCGGTGGGCTCGTGCCCGGATCACCGGGTCGTCGCTGAGGTCCTCGGCCCGGCACGGCAGGGACATCGGGTGGTCCATATCCGGGACCAGGATCCGGATGGCGATGGACTCAGGCGTGAGCCGTCCAAGGCGGATCTTGTCCAAGGGCTCCTGGAGCATGCCTTGAAGCGTCTCCCCGGAGAAGCCCGCGAAGTCGATGGCGACGTTGGTCGCCTCGAAAGCATGCTCGATGTGCGGTCGAAGCTCTACCGGGCGCTCGGTGCGCTCTCGGACGAACACGCCGCTCCCCTGACGCGACACGACCAGGCCCTCGTCCCGGAGGAGACGGATCGCCTGTTGCACGGTCATGCGCGCCACGCCGTACTGCTTGGCGAGTTCGGTTCCGGAGGGCAGCTTCTCCCCCGGCTCGAACTTCTTCGTCAGGATCGCCGCACGCAGGGCGTTCGCCACCTGCTGGTAGGGCGGACGCGGGTCGTCAGGGTCGAGACTCATCACGCAAATCAGTCTAGTTCTCCTAGGTCGCCTAGGCCAGTTGTTCCGAGCCACTTGACATGGCTAGGCAACCTGGCCAACATTGAGCCATGGCCGACATGGCTAGGCAGGTTAGGCAACTTCAAGGAGTGATCATCATGCGTAACATCCCCGTCGACCTCTCGGCCCTGGCGTTCATCGTCGCGGGCGAGCCTGAGCCCAAGATCGTGGACCGCGCCACGGGCGAGGTGAAGAAGGACGCGGAGGGGCGGGAGCTCTACACGATCCCGCTGCTCCCCAAGCCGAACGACGACCGGCGCAACCCGGTGATCGTGGTGACGTTCCCCAGCGAGACGTTCCCGCAGATCCCCGAGGGCACCTCGGTCGTCCCGGTCGGGCTGGCCGCCTTCTTCTGGTCGATGAACGGCCGTTCGGGTCTCGGCTTCCGCGCCGAGACGATCCGGCCGGCCAACCTCCGGGCCGCCTGACCGGCGGACGTGACGCCCCTGGAGCGGGCTCGCCTGGCAGCACCGCCCGCTCCGGGGCCTTCCTCTCGCCTTACGAAAGGACTGCTCCATTATGTTCGAGCGTCTGCTCTGGCTGGCCGTGTTCGTCGTTACGGTCACCGTCTCGCTTCGGTGCTGGCGTAGGTGGCACCGGCGCTCCTACTGGTACGTGGTGGGCTACCCGATCACCGCGTTCACCGTCCGCGCGACCTGGCGCAAGGTCGCCCTCGGGTGCGGGCTCACCAAGAAGCGCCAGCGGTTCTGGTTCACCACCGTCCCCGGCCTGGTCTCCTCCACGGGCACGGTCCAGGTCAAGCGCAAGTTCCAGCGGGTGACGGTGGACACCAAACCGTGGATGGGGCTTCCCCTGCCTACTCGGCACGGCTGGCGGGTCACCATCCGCACCTTAGAGGGCCAGATTCCCGCCGGCTACAGCACAGCGGCCGAACGGCTGGCGCACTCGTGGGGTGTGCACGCGGTCCGCGTCTCCTCGCCTCGGCCGGGGCGGGTGGTGTTGTCCGTGACCATCCACGATCCCCTCGTGCGCGTCGACGACCTGCCGCCGTCCCCCGGCCTGCTCAAGGTCACGGTGGGTCGTCTGGAGACCGGCCACCCATGGGTGATCGACTTCCGGACCGTCCCGCACTGGCTGAACGCCGGGGCCACCCAGTCGGGCAAGTCCAACCTCGCCAACGCCCTCATCGTCGGCCTGGCTCCACAGCCGGTGGCGCTCGTCGGCTTCGACCTCAAGGGCGGTGTGGAGTTCACCCCGTACGGCCCGCGCCTGTCCGCCCTGGCCACCACGCGGGCCGAATGCTCAGCTCTACTGGATGACCTGGTGGAGCTGATGACCACCCGTATGGAGGTGTGCAGGGAGACCGGTGCGCGGAATATCTGGCAGCTCGACGACCACGAACGGCCGGTGCCCATTGTGGTCCTGGTCGACGAGTTGGCGGAGCTGTACCTGATGGCCGACAAGTCCGAGAAAGACGAGATCGCCCACGCCTCCACGGCCCTGCTCCGCGTCGCGCAGCTCGGGCGGGCGTTCGGGATCTACCTGTTCTGCTGTGGCCAGCGCATCGGCTCCGACCTCGGACCCGGGGTCACCGCGCTGCGTGCCCAGTGCTCCGGACGCATCTGTCACCGGGTCAACGATCCCGAGACCGCGACCATGACTCTCGGCGACCTCGACCCCGCCGCGCTCGTGTCGGCACGCGCGATCCCCTCGGAAACCCCCGGCGTCGCGATCGTCGCCTCCCAGGATGGCCAGTGGTACCGGGCACGCTCCTTCTACGTCTCCGAGAACACTGCAGAACACGCCGCGCACAGCTACGCCCACCTGACCCCGGCCTGGGCCGACGTCATGGTCTTTCGCGCCGGTGACACCGTCCCCGACTTGCACGCGGCCTGACCTCGCCTCTCCCGGCTCGGCGTGAGCCCCGATCACGCCATGTCCTTACCCGACCCATGCCTGAACCCGGAAGGAGGTGAACCGCGATGACCACTCGCAAGCTCGGTCATCTCCGCTCCACGCTGCTGGACTCCGCGCCGGTCGTGGTCCTGGCCGTCATCGCGGCCGTGGGGTCCTTCACCCACATCTCCGAGCTGGCCGCCGAACACGGTCAGCACGGCTGGCAGTCCTGGGCGGTCGCGGTGTGCATCGACCTGATGTGCGTCATGGCCGCCCGCGAGCTCCAACGCGACAAGCGCACCGGCCGCCCCCGGCGGGGGCCGCTCTCCTGGCCCGCTCTCGTGCTGGCCGGTGGGATCGTGCTCACACTGGCCGCCAACCTGGCCCGTGCCGAGGCGTCGGTCTGGGGGTGGATCTGTGCGGCGATGCCCGCGGTGGCCTTCCTTGTGGCGGTCTCCATGCTCGAACGCCGTGCCTCGCACCGGCCTCCCCCTCCGGCCGTTCCCGTCGACTTGGCCCCGGAGATCGCGCCTGAGGTCGACGCGACTCCCCTACCGGCTCGGCTCCCCTCCCCCGACGTGGCCGAGGAACCACCGGGCAACCAGCCCGGACCGTCTCCGGCCCTGCTCACCTTCGCCCGGCGGCTGGCCGACGAGCACAGCGCCAAGCACGGCCGCCCCGTCACCGCGGACCTGCTCCGCACCCGCATGGGGGTCTCCGGCGACCTCGCCGCCGACCTGCTGCGGCAGATCACCACCGAATCCGCCTGACCGGAAGGAACGATGT
Organism: Streptosporangium fragile; assembly: GCF_039534445.1. Taxonomy (NCBI): domain Bacteria; kingdom Bacillati; phylum Actinomycetota; class Actinomycetes; order Streptosporangiales; family Streptosporangiaceae; genus Streptosporangium; species Streptosporangium fragile. The sequence goes on from NZ_BAAAVI010000060.1 coordinate 40,028, forward strand.
CATGACCTTTCCCAGCCTTGCGCACCTGATCGAGGCGGCCCGTGCCTGGGCGCGCGGCTCCTACGCCACGGAGGCCGCCGTGGAGCTGCTGATCCAGCACGGAACCTGGCTGATGCGGAGCGACTTCCGCCGCATGGCCGTGGAGTACGCCCCGAACGTCTACAACGACACCCCGTACGCCGTCATCTCCTGGGAGACCCTTCACAGCGCGCTCTACAACGGCCTGCTCCCCTGCTCCGGCTCCGAGGCCGCCGTCCTGCGCATCGCGCTCAGCATCGCCGAGGGGCACCCCGTCGACCTCGGCCCGGCCATCACCCGCCTGGACAAGACCAACCTCGCGTACGTCCTGGCCGCCATCCGACACGCCGGCGGTGACCGGTTCGCCTGGGTCGCCGTCGCCAGGGACACGCCATGACGCGCACCACCGCCGACAGGCCGAAGCGTCCCCGCCGTACCCGTGCCTCCGCCCCGGTCACCTGTGCCGACTGCGACGGCGAGAGACAGATCCCGGTCTCGGCAACCATCGGCACCGGCAGGCGACGCGCCATCTTCGACACCTGGGCCTTCTGCCTGACCTGTTCGGGTTCCGGACGGGCTCCCGCCACATGATCCGGCTGATCTGCCCCTTCTGCCCGTGCTGCGCTCGCTACGGCTGCGAACTCGACGGCGACCCGGCCGAATGCGATCGCCTCGACGACACCGACAGCACTCCCTGTCCCTGCCCTCGCCCCGAGGAAGGAGAAGACACCTCGTGATCCACGCCTACGTCTGCGGCACCTGCAACGGCACCGGCCTGGTCAACGACGACAGCGACAGCAGCCCCTACCAGGTCGCGATCACCTGCGGGGACTGCGACGGCACCGGGATCGACACCTGATCGGGCCTCACCCACGACGCCACCACGGGGCGGCTCAAGCCTGGCAGCCCACCGCCTCGTGGAGCGTCCCCTCCGCTCACTCGCAAAGGAACACCAGTATGCGCCATCGGCCCTACGCAGACGACGACAACCGCGACCCTATCCGTGTCCACCTCACCTACAGGAACAGCCGCGAGAGCAGCGGGAAGGAGGAGAAGTGACCGGCCACCCCGCACCTATCGGCGACCTGATCGGCCCGGTCATCCGGGACCTGGCCCACCGCTCGGGACGGGACCTGAACCGCTGGCTACAACAGGTCGACCGGCTGCGCGGCTGCTCCGACCCCATCCGCCTGGTCGGGGAAGTCTCCACCCTCGACCCCGGTACCGGGGAAGTCCTGCACCACTACTCCACCGGCGGAGAGCCTCACGGCCAACTGCTCGTCCGCTGCGGCAACCGGCGGTCCTCCCGCTGCCCGACCTGTGCCGAGACCTACCGGGCCGACACCTTCCACTTGATCCGCGCGGGCCTGCTCGGCGGCGACAAGGGCGTCCCGGCCACCGTGAGCACTCACCCGCGTGTCCTGGCCACACTCACCGCTCCGAGCTTCGGCCCGGTTCACCGTGGCCCCGGCACGGACGGCCGGGCCGACGTCTGCCACCCGCGCCGCAACGGCCCGGCCTGCTTCGACCGGCACGGCTCCGACGATCAGCGCATCGGGCAGCCTCTCGACCCCGACGCCTACGACTACGCGGGCCATGTCCTGTGGAACGCCCACGCTGGCAAGCTCTGGCACCGCTTCGGGGTCTACCTCCGGCGGCACCTGGGCGGCTCGGCCGGTCTCACCCGCGCCGAGTTCAGCCGGCGGATCCGGCTCTCCTTCGCCAAGGTCGCCGAGTACCAGGCGCGCGGAGTCGTGCACTTCCACGCCGTGGTCCGCCTCGACGGCCGTACCGAGGACGGGATCACCGAACCACCGGCCTGGGCCACCGTGGAACTGCTCACCGAGGCCATCGACTCCGCGGCGAAGGCCGTACGGCTCGACGTCCCTGACCCGTACGGCGGGGCCGTGCGGGATCTGTGCTGGGGCGCGGTCGACGTGCGGCCAATCGCGTCGACCACCCCGGACGGGACCTCGCTCTCCGAGGCCGCGGTGGCCGGCTACGTCGCCAAGTACGCGACCAAGTCCGCCGAGACCTCCGGAACCCTGGACCGGCGAATCAAGCGCTCCGACCTTGCCCGGCTCGAACAGCGTGGCGTCACCGCGCACGCCGCCCGGCTGATCCGTACCGCGTGGGAGCTCGGCAACCCCGAGACCTACCCCGACCTCGCGCCGCTCCGGCTCCGGCAGTGGGCACACATGCTCGGCTTCCGCGGCCACTTCTCGACCAAGAGCCGGGCCTACTCGACCACCATGACCGCCCTGCGCCGCGTCCGCCTGGAGTACCGCCAGGCCCGCGACCTCGCGCGACTGCCGTACGACCCCGCCGCGACGCTCGTCCTGGCGAACTGGCGGTACGCGGGCCAGGGCTACACCGCAGGGGAATTCGCGCTCGCCTCGTCGATCTCACAGCCGGGAGGAAACCATGCACCGTAACGTGATCAAGCTCGTTCCCCGGCACCCTGAGCCGTCCGGCCCGGTCTCGAACGACTCCCCGGCCGTCTACACCGTCACCGAGGTCGCCCGCCTCCTCTCGCTCTCTCGGGGCAGCGCCTACGCCTCGGTGCGCGACGGCACGATCCCGGCCCTCCGCGTCGGCGGCCGGTGGGTGATCCCCAAGCGGCGCTTTCACACCTGGCTCGACGGACGTACGGAAGGCGAGGAGCGCTGACATGGGCCACATCACCAAGACCAAGGCGGGCACCTACCGGGCCAACTGGCGTGACCAGACCGACCGGCAGCGCTCGAAGACCTTCACCACCAAGCGGGAGGCGACGGCGTTCCTCGCCGAGATCAACAGCTCGCTCAACCGGGGAACCTACGTCGACCCGCACGCGGGGAAGGTCAAGTTCGGCCCCTACGCGGAGAGCTGGCTGAAGTCCCGTAACCACGAGCTGGCCACGGCCGCCCGTGACGAGTCGATCATGCGGAACCACGTCCTGGCCCGGTGGCGGGACATCCCGCTCGGCAAGATCGACCACTCGGCCGTACAGGCGTGGATCACCGACCTGGGCAAGCGGCTCGCTCCGGCGAGTGTGATCGAGTGCAACCGCCTGCTCTCCGGCGTGCTGCGCTCGGCGGTGCGAGACCGGATCATCGGCGCCAACCCCTGCGAGGGGGTACGGCTGCCCAGGCGCCGGCGCCAGGACGACGACGACCGGATCATCACCCGCGAGGAGTTCACCGCCCTTCTCCGCCATGTCCCCGACCGCTACCGCGCGGTGGTCGCCCTGGCTGCCGGGACCGGGCTGCGCTGGGGCGAGTGCGCCGGTCTGCGCTGGGACGCCGTCGACCTCGACGCCGGAACCCTGCGGGTGCTCCGGGTCGCCGTAGAGGTCAACGGGCACGTCACCATCAAGCCCTATCCGAAATCCAGGGCGGGACGGCGAGAGGTCCCGCTCCCCCAGTTCGCGGCCGACCTCCTCACCCGGCACCGGGCGGCCTTCCCCGCGGGGCCGCTCGGTGAGGTCTTCACCGTCCGCAGTGGCAACCTGATGAGCCGCCACACCTTCCGTGCCCGCGTCTGGCGGCCGTCCCTCGTCCGGGCCGGACTGCTCGGCTCGGTCTCGGACCTCGGTGCGGGGTTCCTCGGTGCTTGGACCGACAAGGCAGGCACCGAACAACGTAAGAAGTTCGCGACCCGGGAGGAGGCCGTCTCCTACCTCGCTCAGCATGCGGGCGAGGGCCTGCGCTTCCACGACCTGAGGCACTGCTACGCCACCTGGCTCGTCTCCGATGGCGTCCCCGTCAACGACGTCGCCGGACTCATCGGCCATCAGCAGATCTCGACCACGCTCAACCGCTACACGCACGCCTCACGCGACCGCAACAGCAGAGCTCGCGCGGTGTTCGCTGACTTCTCCCTGGGCTCGTTCCCGGAGACCCTGTCCATAGACCAACAATCCTCCGCTGACGAATCAGCCACATAGCCCGAACGCGCTGAAGACCCGATTCCACGAGCTGGAGTCGGGTCTTTGGTCTCTCGCCTCGCAGGAGGCTATGACGTCGAGAAGAAGCACCATATGCCCGTGTTTCTTCTCGACTTCCACCATAATGATCATGTGATCGACTACTACCGCAGTTTCTTCGAGCGGCATCAGTGGCTGGAGAACGGTCTCTCCTGGACTGTGGTGCAACCCCTCAACGAAGAGATCACGGTGGACGACCTTCTACGGCGGCTGAACGGAGGTCGCGACCCCGAGCAGCGCATCATGGACTATCCCGGAGAAGAGGCCATGGACGAGGGCTGCCCCGTACTCCTCGTCTCCAGGGGAGAAGGAACCTGGGGCTTCCTCGAACTCGCCTACGGCTTCGGCCTGTCCGACCGCGTCCTGACCGAACTCAGCAGGGAGTCACGCGTATGGATGGTGACCTGGCACTTCAACGGGGGATACACGATCCTCTACGCGGCCGACGGCAAGATCAGGGCACGAATGCGCGACTTCATCTTCACCGAGCACCGCATTGAGGATGGCGATCCGAGCATTTTGGCTGACTTCCGCGCCATGCTCGACACGCTCGGCCCGGAGGACTACCGCGGTAAGCGCAGTGCGGCGTTCGCCTTCATCGAGGCGGCCACCGGCATGGATCTGGACAGTGAGTTGCCGGATGTTGAGGACGCCCCCGTCGTCATCCTCGACAACCCCGATGCCTGACCCGGTCATCGGCCGGCACCCCCGCCATGGGTGGCAGCTCACCCGCCCCGAAGACGTCCGCTGACTTTTCGCTGACTCCGCCTCGGTGCCCTCAACGGACGCCACCACGCGCGATCCCGGCCACTGGCAACCTGCATGTCACCTGAACAGCGAAAAAGCCCGGTTCCATGATCTGGAACCGGGCCTTTCGATCTTGTGGAGATGAGGGGATTCGAACCCCTGACCCCTTCGATGCGAACGAAGTGCGCTACCGGACTGCGCTACATCCCCAAGACGTGGACTACATTAGCAAACTTCCGGGAGCACTCGCGCCACTCGGCTCGCCTCAGTCGCCGACCGCGCGGCGGGGGCTCTCGGCGTACTGGTCGAAGAGCTCGTCGCGGTGCGCGGCGAGGTCGATGACCTCCGCCTCGGAGCTCTGGGCCGCCAGGAGGGCGGCACGGCGACGGGCGCGCCTGGCACGTTCCGCGCGGGCCCTGGCGGCGGCCTTACGCCGTTCGGCGTCCATCCGGACCGTGACCCGCAGGATGCACAGATACACCCCCAGGAGGATCACGGATGGCGCCAGGCCCCACCAGGGGATCACCTGAACGGCGGCCGTCACCGTGGAGGCGAGCAGCAGCAGCACGCACCAGAACGTCAGACGCCTCCGCTTGGCCATCTGAATCGCCCGGCGGCGGCGCTCGATCCGGCGGCGCTCGGCGGCCGACCTGGTGACCGGGGGACGCGCCGGCGAGGGCTCGTCGCCGATCTCGGCACCCGGTGCGGACGTGTCGGTGGGCGCCTCCGCACCGGACGGCGGCGCGTCGCCGTCGGTGGAGGACGTGGCCCCGGTCAGGGGTCCGGTCAGGATCTGGGTCGACTCGTCGTCGGGCGACCGCTCGTCGGGAGCGTACGGCTCGTTGGGCTCGACGAGAACGTGCCGATCGCGGCGCAGCCACATGGGCACGAGCACGCAGAGCCACATGACGACGATGGCCAGATAGAGAAGAACGCTGCTCACGGCCGCCTCCGGGCAGCGCGAAGACGCACGTGGTCCGTCGGCGTCCTCAATCTGCTCACGTCACGCACCGTAAGACCGCGTGTCACTATTTGACGAGTATTCGATGCGGTGTGTCGCCAGATCTTCAAACCTCTTCGTGGGGAGTGCCGCCATGGGCGGCCGCCTCACGGGCACGCCGCCACCGCACGAGCAAGCCTCTGGGCGCGTCTTCGACCGTGAGCGCGTAACAGATGTGGTCACGCCAGGCGCCGTCGATGTGCAGGTGCCTGCGTCTGATCCCCTCTTCCCGGAAACCGAGTTTTTCGACCACTCGTCGGCTCGCGTGGTTCTCCGGCCGGATGTTGGCCTCCACGCGATGGAGGCCGGTGGTGAAGAAGCAGTGGTCGACCGCCATGGCCACGGCGGTGGGGATGATCCCCCGACCGGCCAGTGCGCCGTCCACCCAGTAGCCGATCTGGGCCGACCTGGCGGAGCCCCAGACGATGGCGCCCACGGTGAGCTGCCCGGCGAAGGCGCCCTCGTAGGTGACGACCCAGGGCAGCGCGAGGCCCTGCCTGGCCTCCCTGCGGAGAGTGCCGGCCATCGAGATGTAGGGGCCGAGCCCTGTCTTGAACAGCGGGGTCTCGGGGTTGCTGGGCTCCCAGGGGCGGAGCCAGTTCGCGTTGCGCAGCCGCGAGTCCCGCCAGACGCGCACGTCCCGCAGGCGCAGCGGCCGAAGTCCTACCGGGCCTTCCGTCAGGGTCACCGGCCAGCCACGAAGTCGATCCACGCCTTCCATCATCCCCCGAAGACGGCTCGGCGTGCCACGGAAGTAGCCGATGGAGATCAGCGAGGGTGGTCCCCGCCACGGATCTGGTCGACGGCGTGCTTGAGGACGGGAGCCAGGACCGCCATGCCGTCGCGGACCCCGCCGGAGGACCCGGGCAGGTTGACGATCAGTGTGCCGCCCGCCTGGCCGGCGAGCCCCCTCGACAGGATCGAGGTGGGCACCTTCTCCCGGTTCACGTGGCGGATGGCCTCGGCGATGCCCGGGACCTCCCGGTCGATCACCCGCCGGGTCATCTCGGGGGTGAGGTCGGCGGGGGTGAGCCCGGTGCCGCCGGTGGTGACGATCACGTCGTACCCTTCGGCCACCCCGGACCGCAGCGCCGCCTCGACCGGCTCCCCGTCGGGGACCACCCGCGGGCCGTCCACGTCGCATCCGGCCGCTGCGAGGAGCTCCGCCAGGAGCTTTCCTGACTTGTCCTCGTATATCCCAGCGGAGGCCCGGTTGGAGGCGGTGATCACCAGAGCTCTCATGCGGCCATCCTGCCAGTTCGGCCTCCACGGTTCGCCGGGGCGGCCGGGAGCGAGGCCGGAGCCGGAACGAGGGCCGGGGCAGCGGCGGAGCCGCGGTCAGGGCCAGGACCGGGTGACCACATCACGGGCGCGTCCAGATCCCCGTCTTGCCTCCGGTCTTCTCCTCGACGCGGACGCCGGTGATCACGGCGGCCGGATCGACCGCCTTGACCATGTCGATCAACGCGAGCGCGGCGACCGCGACGGAGGTCAGCGCCTCCATCTCGACGCCGGTCCGGTCGGCGGTCTTGACGCGGGCGGTGATCTCCACCCCGTCGTCGACCACGTCCAGCTCCACCTTGACCCCGTGCAACGCGATCGGATGGCAGAGGGGGATCAGGTCGGGGGTCCGCTTCGCGCCCATGATGCCGGCGATCCGCGCGGTGCCGAGGGCGTCGCCCTTGGGGACCTCCCCCGACCGCAGCAGCGCCACGGCCTCGGCCGAGAGCATCACCTTGCCGGTGGCGGTCGCCGTACGGAGCGAGACGTCCTTGGCCGAGACGTCGACCATGCGGGCGGCGCCGCTCTCGTCGATGTGCGTGAACCCGGGCGCCGTACCGGGAACGGCCCCCGGTGCGTCCCCGGGTGCGGCGCCGGGTGCGGTCGCGCCCATGCCGGTGTCCGATGTCTCGCTCACAGCGGGATGACCTCCACACTCGCGCCCTCGGGAAGCTCGGTGACGTCCTCCGGGACCACGATCAGGGCGTTGGCCGAGGCGAGGGCGGCCAGTTGGTGGGAGCCCTGCCCGCGGACCGGGTCGACGGTGCCGCCGGGGGCGAGCACGCCGCGCAGGAAAGAACGCTTGCCCCCGGGCGAGCGGAGCGGGGCCGTGGTGACCGCGCGCACGGTCGGCGTGGGTCCCGCGGGCAACCCGCGCATCTTCCGTAGCGCGGGCCGGACGAAGAGCATGAACGACACGAACGACGACACCGGATTGCCGGGAAGCGTGAAGATGGGGACGTGGTCCTCACCCACCACGCCGAAGCCCTGGGGCATGCCCGGCTGCATCGCGACGCGGTCGAAGCGCACCGTGCCGAGCGGGCCGAGCGCCTCCTTGACCGGCTCGTAGGCGCCCATCGAGACGCCACCGCTGGTGATCACGAGGTCGGCCCGGACGAGCTGCGCGTCGAGCTGGTCGAGGAAGGTCTTGGCGTCGTCGGCCACGATCCCCGCCCGGTACCCCTCGCCTCCGGCCTCGCGGACGGCGGCGACCAGCGCGTAGCTGTTGGACTCCCAGATCTGGCCGGGGCCCAGGGGGGAGCCCGGCTCGACCAGCTCGGCGCCGGTGGATATGACCACGACCCGCGGACGGGGGCGTACGAGCACCCGGCGGCGGCCGACCCCGGCCAGCACCCCGAGCTGCGCGGGCCCGATCGGGGTACCCGCGGGGAGCACGACGTCGCCGGCGCGCACGTCCTCCCCGGCCCTGCGGATGGCGTGCCCCTGCCCCGCCGGACGCCCGATGGTGACCTGGGCGGTGCCGCCGTCGGTCCACTCGACCGGGATGACCGCGTCGGCGCCGGCGGGCAACGGCGCCCCGGTCATGATCCGCATGACCATGCCGGGCCCGATCGCCTGCACCCGGACATCCCCGGCCGGGACGTCGTCGATCACCGGCAGGGTCACCGGAACAGTGGCGACGTCCTCGGCCCGTACGGCGTAGCCGTCCATGGCGGAGTTGTCGAACGGCGGCAGGGCGACCGGGGAGGTGACCTCCTCGGCCAGCGTGGTGCCCAGCGCCTGCTCCAGCTCGACCTCCAGCGGGGCAAGCGTCCGGACGGTGCTCAGGATGGCGGCGAGATGGTCGTCGACCGATGTCATGGAACTCATCGCGATGCCAGGAACTCCTTGAGCCAGGGCAGGAACTCCGGCGCGAGGTCGGGACGGTCGGCGGCGAACTGCACCACCGTGCGCAGGTAGTCGAGCTTGTTGCCGGTGTCGTACCGGCGGCCGCGGAACAGCACGCCGTGCACCGGACCGCCCTGGTCGTTGCCGCGCCCGGCCAGGGTGCGCAGGGCGTCGGTGAGCTGGATCTCGTTGCCGCGGCCCGGCGGGGTGTTCTCCAGGACCTCGAACACGGCCGGGTCGATCACGTAGCGGCCGATGACGGCCCAGTTGGACGGGGCCTCGTCGGCCGGTGGCTTCTCCACCAGGTCGGTCACCCGGACCACGTCGTCCTCGGTGGTGGGCTCGATGGCGGCGCATCCGTACAGGGACGCCTGCTCCCTGGGGACCTCCATCAGCGCGATGACACTGCCGCCGTACGTGCCCCGTACCTCGATCATGCGCTTGAGCAGCTCGTCACGGTAGTCGATGAGGTCGTCGCCGAGCAGGCAGGCGAACGGGTGGTCGCCCACGTGCTGCTTGGCGCAGAGTACGGCGTGGCCCAGGCCCCGCGGCTCGCCCTGGCGCACGTAGTGCAGGGTCGCCAGGTCGGCGGGCTCGCGTACCTGGGAGAGGCGCTCGTCGTCGCCCTTGGCCTCCAGTGCGTCCTCAAGCTCGATTGCCCGGTCGAAGTGGTCTTCGATGGAGCGCTTGTTCTTACCGGTGACCATGAGAACGTCGAGCAACCCGGCGGAGACCGCTTCTTCGACGACATACTGGATCGCAGGCTTGTCGACGATAGGCAACATCTCTTTCGGGGTCGCCTTGGTCGCCGGAAGAAAACGGGTGCCCAAACCCGCGGCGGGAACAACGGCTTTCGTCACAGCTTCGAAGTCGGCCATGACCGAAACGATAGTGGAGGGATCTGTGGACAAGCTGAAGCTGCGCTCCTCGATCCAGGCTGCGCGGGCCTCGATCCCTGACGGGACAAGGCATGCGGCTTCCGTACAAATCAGAGAATCCCTGCTCGACCAGCCCTGGGTCCAGATGGCCGGCCTGGTCGCGTGCTACTGGTCGATCGGGACCGAACCGGCGACCCACGGGCTCGTTTTCGCCCTGTGGAAGCACGGCGCGACTGTGATCCTGCCGGTGCTCCGCGATGACAACGATCTCGACTGGGCGGTGTACGACGGGCCGGACACCCTCGCACCCGGCCGCTTCGGGATCATGGAGCCGGTCGACGTCCGGCGCGGCGTCGACGCCGTCAGGACCGCGGCACTCGTGATCGTGCCCGCGCTGGCGGTCGACCGGTCCACCGGGGTGCGGCTGGGCCGCGGCGGCGGCTCCTACGACCGGGCACTGGCGCGGGTGGGCCCGAACGTGCCGACGGTGGCGCTGCTCCACGAGGGCGAGCTGCTGGACGACGTACCCGCCGAGCCGCACGACCTGCCGGTCCGCTACGCGGCGACGCCCAGCGGCATCTTCCGGACGGGCGCCGCGCGTACGTGACCGGCCCGGCGGGCGTGACCGGTCCGGCGGGCGTGACCGGCCGCTCTCAGGACGGGCGCGCACGACCGCCCCACCCGCGTACGGGCCGGCCCACCCCGGCGACCGCACGACCCCGCCCCACCGGCACGCGTGCGTCCATCCCGGGACCACACGACCGCCCCGCCGGCGTACGGGCCGGCCCATCCGGGACGGCCGCCCGAGACATCCGTACGGGACGGCCACGCATGACGACACGGGTGGCGGCCATGTGACAGTACGGCCCTGTCATGTCCGACGGCCAGGTCTGGCCGTGCATAACGACATGCTCGAATACGACACAATGGTCCCCGGAGTAAGAGAGGGGGCCAGATGGGACTGGACGTCTGGCTGCTTCTCGGCGCTGGGATCGTCATCGCCGCCGTCATCGCGGTACGCGTCGCCCATTGGAGTGGGCTGCCCAGCCTGCTGATCTTCCTGGGCTTCGGGCTGCTCATCGGGGAGTCCGGGTTCGGACTGCAGTTCGACAACCCCGAGCTCGCCCAGCAGATGGGCATGATCGCGCTGGCGGTCATCCTCGCCGAAGGCGGTCTGACCACCACCTGGAGCCATGTCAGGGGGGCGATCCCGACCGCGCTGGTGCTCGCCACCGTCGGCGTCGGCGTGAGCATCGCGGCCGTCGCGGTACCGGTGCACTTACTGCTCGGCGTGGACTGGCGGAGCGCACTGCTGCTGGGTGCGATCCTCGCCTCCACCGACGCCGCCGCCGTCTTCTCCGTCCTGCGCCGCCTGCCGCTGCCCCCACGCCTGGCGGGCATCCTGGAGGCCGAGTCCGGCCTCAACGACGCGCCCACGGTCATCGCCGTGATGCTGCTGAGCGCCGGCACCTCGCCCAGCCTGGGCGGCGCGCTGTTCGAGGTGGTCTTCGAGCTGGTGGTCGGGGCGGGCGTCGGCCTGGCGGTCGGCCCGCTCGGCGTCTACGCGCTGCGCCGCATCGCGCTGCCCGTCTCCGGCCTGTACCCGATCGCGGTGCTCGCGCTCGCGTTCGTCGCGTACGCGGGGGCGGTGCTGCTGCATGCCAGCGGGTTCCTCGCCGTCTACCTGGCGGCCCTGGTCATGGGCAACTCCCGGATGCCGCACCGCGCGGCCTCCCGGGGCTTCGCCGAAGGCGTCGCCTGGCTGGCCCAGATCGGGCTGTTCGTCATGCTCGGCCTGCTCGCCAGCCCGTCGGAGATCCCGGCCTCGGTGATCCCCGGGCTGATAGCCGGGTTGATCCTGGTCGCGGTGGCCCGTCCGCTGTCGATCGTGGTCTGCTCGCTGCTGGCGCGGCTGGTCCGGATCGACCGGCTGGGCTGGCGGGAGCAGGCGTTCCTGTCCTGGGCCGGTCTGCGCGGCGCGGTGCCCATCGTGCTCGCGACCATCCCCTGGGCGGCCACCTCGATCGACGACGCCACGGCCAAGTTCATGTTCAACGAGGTCTTCGTGATCGTCGTCGTCTACACCCTGGTGCAGGGGCCGACTCTGCCGTTCGTCGCCAAGACCCTCGGGCTCTCCACTCCCGACGAGGCCCGCGACCTGGAGGTGGAGTCGGCGCCGCTGGAAGAGCTCAACGCCGACCTGCTGCAGGTCAGGGTGCCGCCGACGTCCAAGCTGCAGGGAGTGGAGATCTTCGAGCTGCGGCTGCCCGCGGACGCCCAGGTGACGCTGATCGTCCGGGAGGGCCGGTCCTTCGTGCCCTCGGACTCGACGAGGATCAGGGTCGACGACCAGCTCCTCGTCGTCACCACCGCCGCCTGCCGTGAGACGGTCGAACAACGGATACGTGCGATCAGCCGCAGGGGCAAACTCGCCGGCTGGTTCGGCGAGCGCGGCACCTGATCCGGAGATCCGGTATCCCGGCACCCGGGCACCGGCACGGGGCCCGCCGTCGGTCGCGATCGGCTCAAGGCCCGCCATCGATCGCCGTCGGTCACGATCGGTTCGGAGTCCACCGTCGGTCGCGATCGGCTCCGGAGCCCGCCACCGGTTGCCATCTGCCCCCTGACCTCGGAAGAAAGCGGAAAAGCGGAACCGCGCCGCGAGAACGGCGCCGCCGGGCCGTACCCGCTCCGGGGCGGGCCGGGGAGGCTCGCGTTCCGGAATGCGAGCACTCCGACTCGCGTTTAAGCTTGTCGGCTGCGTACCATTAGCAGTCGCGCCATTAGAGTGCCAATCGGCGCGGACCATACGAGGAGGAGCGCGTGCCCACCTACCAGTACGCCTGCAACGCCTGTGGCAACCAGTTCGAAATCGTCCAGAAGTTCTCCGACGACGCGCTCACCGAGTGCCCGAGCTGCGCGGGCGCTCTGCGCAAGGTGTTCTCCGCGGTCGGCATCGTCTTCAAGGGCTCCGGTTTCTACCGGACCGACAGCCGATCGTCGTCGTCCAGCACGGTGAGCTCCACCACGAGCAACGGATCGTCGAGCTCCGCCAACGGCTCGTCCGACTCCTCCAGCTCGTCGAGTTCCTCGTCGGACTCCACGGCCGCCAAGGCCACGAGCAGCGCGGCAGCCGCGGCCTCCTGAGCGACCGGGCTTCGGGGTCACCGGGGCTTCAGGGGCGGCGGCCTCCTGAGAGGGCGTCCGGTATGGGAATCCCCCTTTTCGTCCGCTTAGCCGCAGCCGAACG
>NZ_BAAAVI010000061.1:0-52238 GCF_039534445.1 Streptosporangium fragile
ATCGCGATGGCCCGCCGGCTGGACGACCCGCACCTGCTGATGTGGGCGCTCAACGGGCGCCACCTGTCGCTGATCCAGCCGCTGCCCGAACGGATGCGCGCGGCCGACGAGCTGCAGGAGCTGGCACTGCGTACCCAGAGCCCCGGGTTCGAACTGCTCGCCCACATGATGCACACCCACAACAGGCTGGAGCTGTTCGACCTGCCCGGCGCCGACGAGGCCGCCGCCCGCTGCGACGCCCTGCTGGAGCGGCTGCCGCTGCCCTGGCCGCGCTTCCAGCACACCGTGTGGCGGGCCAACCGGCTCGTCCTGGACGGCCGGTTCGACGACGCCGAGGCGCTGTACCGCGAGGCCGAGAAGCAGGCCGAGCGGATCGGCGTGTGGCACGTGCGGAGCGTCGTGGACGTGGGACGCCTCGCGATGTGCTACCAGCGGGGCACCATGGCCGAGGCCGGGCCGCTGATCGACGCGGTCGCCGGCACCCACGCCACCGTGGAACACGACTCCCGGGTGCTGCACCTGTGCGCGCAGGGCCGCGTCGAGGAGGCGTGGGAGACCGTCGGGGACGGCTGGCCGGCACCGCCCCCGGACTGGACGTGGCTGGCCGCGATCTGCCTGCAGGGCACGGCCCAGGCCACCGTCGGTTACGAGCCCGGGTGCCGGGCGACCTACGCCGTGCTGCTGCCCCACAGCGGGCGTATCGCGGCGGTGCCCGCGATCTGCTGCTCCGGGCCCGTCGACTGGTACCTGGCCCTGCTCGCCTCGGCCGTCGGCGACCACGACGCCGCCTACCGGCACCTGACCCTGCTGGAGTGGCTGGCGGAGCGCAACGGACTCACGTGGTGGCATGAGCGGGCCAGGGCGGCGGCGCAGCGGCTGTCCGAGCGCCTGGTGAACGCACCCGCCCGATACGACGGTGTCGACGCCCTTTACGGTCTGTGACGGCATGGCCGGGGAGCCCCGTGGGAGGGCCGGCTTCCCGGCCCCGGCGGCGGAGCGGTCACGGCCGGGGAATCGGCGGTGGAGGATCCCCACCGGACTGCGCCGCCGTTAAGATCGACCGTGCCCCGGTGGGGGCGAGTATCGACACGTTCGGCACCAGACCGCCGTGCGGTGGGAACCACCCGGCCGCGTTGCTCCGACGCGCCGGATAACTGCGACCGGGCGAACACGCCCGCCGGAGAACACATGGTGGATGCTCAGCCCTTGGAGTCAGGTGATCCCGCGCTGCTCGGCGGCTGCCGCGTCGTCGGAAGGATCGGAGAAGGGGGACAGGGCGTCGTCTACCTGGGGGAGACGGGTTCCGGCGATCTCGTCGCCATCAAGCTCTTCCACGCGCGGTTCGGCCAGGATCGCGCCGCCCGCGACGACTTCGTGCGTGAAGCGGAGGTCGCGAAGCGGGTAGCCCGCTTCTGCACGGCGCAGGTCCTGGACGTCGGCATGTTCGGCAAACGCGCCTACATCGTGAGCGAGTACGTTCCGGGGCCCTCGCTCCAGCAGGTGGTGACCGCGGAGGGACCGCGGTCGGGCAGCGCTCTCGAACGTCTCGCCATCGGTACGGCCACCGCCCTGGTCGCGCTCCACGACGCCGGAGTCGTCCACCGGGACCTCAAACCGCAGAACGTGCTGATCGGCCCGGACGGTCCGCGGGTCATCGACTTCGGCATCGCCCGCGCCCTCGCCGGGACGGGCACGGTGACCAGCGGGATCGTGGGCACGCCGGCCTACATGGCGCCCGAACAACTGACCGCCGGCGAACTCGGCCTCGCCCTGGACGTGTTCGCCTGGGCTTCCACCATGACGTTCGCGGCCACGGGGCGTCCGCCGTTCGGCGACGACGCCATCCCCGCGGTCATCAACAGGATCCTCAACCAGGATCCCGTCCTGGACGGGGTCGAGGAGTCGCTGCGCGGCCTCCTCGCCGCGTGTCTCGCCAAGGACCCGTCCCGGCGGCCGTCGGCGCAGCAGATCCTTGACCGGCTGGTGAGAGGGGGAGACCGCGCGCCGGCCGCGCTCTCATCGGATCCCCCGGTCCGCGCCGTCGTCCCCGGCCTTCCCGGGGGAGGCGCCGCCCCGAGGCCGCCGGCCCCGGCCGGGGAGGCGGACGCGTCGAACAGGGAGACCGCGCCCGGCGCGGTGGACGGCGCTCCCGCTCCGGGCGCGCCGAGAAGGCGCCGGGGGATGTGGGCGGCGGCCGTCTCCGTCGTCGTCGCCTCGGTCACGGCGGGGGGCGTCGCGGTCGGCGTCGCCATGCTGCCCGACAGGGACGCGTCCGCGTTGAGATCCGGCACGGCCCCGACCTCGCAGGTCCCGGCCGCCACGGTGAGCCCCACGGCGCGCCCCTCGAAAGGGGGCGCCGGCCAGGGCTCGCCCTCCCCGGGGGGAAAGGCGACGGCCCGGACCGTCTCGCCCGCGGCGCCGAGGGTCTCGCCCACGTCCGCTCCCAGGGCGCGCAACCGTCCCGAGGCGGAGCCGACGCCGGACAGGCCCACCGGCGCGCCGAGCAGGTCGGCCCGGCCCGGACCGACCGCGAGCGAGTCCTTCGCCGCCGACCCGGCGTCTCCCACACGGCCCTCGCCCTCGCCCACGCCCTCGCCGACGCGGACCGCCGAACTCGGCCCCGGGCACTTCACCGCGTACTGCGTGACATTGGGCTGGGAGTGGGTGGAATACCGGGAGACTCCGCAGCCGGGTGCCTACTGCGTCAAGCGGGCGGGCGGCCAGACCATGTATCTGACCAAGGACCAGCGTGACGCGGGCTGCCGGTGGCGCTTCCGGCAACCGGCCGCCTTCCACCGCTTCAAGGGCAAGTCGAACTACTGTTACGTCCTCCGGTGACGGACCTGACGGCGGGGGCCGGCCGGACGTCCGCGCCGGCCGCCGTCCGGTGTCCGCCCCGCCGGCTCCGGCGCGCATTTCGCCTGGCGACGGCGGTCGGCTCCCGCCCGGCGACGGCGGCCGGTTCCCGACAGCGGCTGATTCCCGATGGCGGCCGATTCCCGATGGACCGGGGGCACAAAGTGCCATGCAGGTTGGTGGTGGGCCGCGGCCGTTGTCCCGTCTCCAGGCCGTTCGGCAGGCTGTCGGAGACAGGGAAGGGCACGCTGGAAGCCGGTTGCCGCCGTCGACGAGAGCCGGGGCCGCCGGCGGACGTCGATCGGTATGGCTTGACCGGATCCTCGAGGTCAGGAGGAACGCCCATGGGGACTCGCGCCATCAGGGCGATCGGTGTACCGACGCTGCTCGCCCTCGGTGCCGGCGTCGTCTTCGCCACCGGTAGCGCGGCGGACTCTTCGGGACAGGCCAAGGTGCTGTTCGACGACGTGCGCGTGTTCGACGGCAAGCGCGTTCTCGCGGAGGCCGACGTGCTGGTCGAGGGCGACCGCATCAGGAAGGTCGAGGCCGGCGGCGAGATCACCCCACCGGGCGGCGCGACGGTGGTCGACGGCGAGGGCAGGACGCTTCTCCCCGGTCTGCTCGACGCGCACGGCCACATGCTGACGGTACGCGACATGAAGGACGCCCTTCTCTACGGCGTCACGACCGTCGTCAGCGTCGGTGAGAACCCGGGTGTCCGCGACTACGTCACGTGCGCGGGTCCCGAGACCGACCGCGCCGACATGATCATCTCGGGTGCTTTCGCGACGGTCGCCGGCAGCCACGGAACCGAGTATCCGCCGGAGGTCTTCGGCGACGTCCCGGTTCTGTCGAACGTGTCGGAGGTGCCCGGCTGGGTTCAGGCCCGTGTCGACGAGGGCGCCCACCACATCAAGGTCATCGTCGAGGATCTCTCGATGTTCCAGGAGACTCCGACGCCCAAGCTGCCGATCGACATTCTGGAGGCCGTCGTCGTGGAGGCCCACGCCGCCGGCCTCAAGGTGGTCGCGCACGCCACGAAGGCCGCGGACGCCAAGGCGGCGCTCGCGGCCGGGGTCGACGGCTTCGCCCACGCCCCGGTCGATCCGATCGACCAGGAGTTCGTCGACATGATGCTCGACCGCGACGCGTTCATGACGCCGACGCTCGACGTGTGGCGGGCGGCCGACGGCCTCGCGCTCGGAGTCGACGAGCTCAGCGACCCGCGGATCGCCCCGTGGCTGTCGCCGGCCGGCCAGGCACTCATGAGCGCCGCCTTCCCCCCCGAGTTCGGCGCCCGATGGGACTACGGCTCCGTGAAGAGCAACCTGGCGCAGCTCAGGGCGGCCGGCGTGCCGATCCTCGCGGGCACCGACGCGGGCAACCCGGGCGTCCCGAACGGCGCCGGAATGCATCGCGAGATGGAGATGCTCGTCGACGCCGGGATGAGCCCTCCGCAGGCACTCCGGTCGGCCACCTACCAGGTCGCCGAGACCTACGGCCTGCGTGACCGCGGCGGGATCCAGCAGGGCAAGCTGGCCGACCTGCTGCTCGTCAACGGCGATCCGACCGTCACCATCCTCGACAGCCGGGACATCGCCGGGATCTGGCGGCTGGGCACGCGGGTCGACCGCGCGGACCTGCTCGACCAGGCCGGCGCGGGAACCGACCCCACGTGCGCTCCCTGACGGCGGTACGTCTCCGGGACCCGGCCGCCGGGCGACTGCCGCGGCCGGGTCCCGCGCCGCCCCTACCGCCCGAGGGGATCCCGGCAGGCGGCTCGGCGGTCAGGACAGGAAGCGGTCGACCTCGTCGGCGAAGTCGGCGGCGTGCTGGAAGAGGAAGCCGTGGCCCGCGTCGCTGTAGAGGACGACCTTCGCGTTCGGCAGCCGCTGCGACATCGCGTAGCTGGCGTAGGCGTGGATCATCACGTCGTGCGCGCCGTTGGCTACCAGCACCGGCATGGTCAGTTCGCCGAGACGGTCGTAGAACCCCTTGAAGCTCCGGTTCACCGCGACCTGCGCCACCACGGTCGCCGGGGCGACGTTCGCCCCGGACGTCTTCAGCCGGTGGTCCAGCCGCCGCAGGGAGGCGATGCCTGCGGCGCGCGCCTGCGGGGTCTCCGGGAAGAACAGGTACAGGAAGTCCTCGTCGTCGTTGTGCGGCTTGCCCGCCACCTCCCACACCTTCGCGGGTGCCGCGGGCTGGTCGGGCACTCCGCCGGGTGAGCTTCCGGCCACCACGAGCCGGCGGACGAGCTCCGGCGCGGCCAGGGCGACGCCCTGGGCGACGAACCCGCCCATCGACCAGCCCATCAGGTCGATCTGCCGCAGTCCGAGGGCGCGGACGAACGCGATCGCGCCCTCGGCGAGTCCTTCGACCGTCGTGGGGGCTTCGCCCGTCGAGGCGCCGGTGCCCCTGTTGTCGAACACGATCACTTCGCGGTCGGCCGCGAGCGCGTCCAGGAGAGCGGGGTCCCAATGGTCGATCGTCCCCCGGAACCGTTGGGACAGCACGAGCGGGACCTCGCCGGGGCGGCCGAACCGCCGATAGGCGAACCGCTCGTCCTCGGGCCCGTCGACGTGACGGGTCTCCACCGAGTCGGAGAGGAATGTGGACACTTCTACCTCCATGAATGTGACTGGTCTTCTTGGATTGGTGAAGAAGACGGCCTGCCGAAGGAGTCCCGGGTCTCGGGCGCGCAACGCGGCGAGGGCGATGCCGGGCTGCTCCGCGATGATCGGCTGATCTCCCTTACCGGGCCGCCCCGTCCAGCAGCGCGAGATCGGCAGGGCTCAGCTTCACCGCCGCGGCGGCGATGTTCTCCTCCAGGTGGGTGACGCTCGAGGTCCCCGGAATGGGCAGCACGTTGGGGGCGCGGTGGAGCAGCCAGGCCAGGGCGAGCTGCGACGGCGTCGCGCCGGTGCGGGTGGAGACGGGGCCGAGCGGCCCCGAGGGCCGGGTCAGGTCGCCGGTGGCGAGCGGAAACCACGGGATGAAGCCGATTCCGCGTTCCGCGGTGTAAGCGAGCAGATCCTCCCACGACCGCTCGGCGAGGTTGTACAGGTTCTGCACGGTCGCGATCGGCGCGATGCGCTCGGCCTCCCGCAGTTGTGCCGCGCTGACCTCGCTGAGGCCGATGTGGCGGATCTTCCCGGCCGCGCGCAGGTCGCGCAGAGTGCCGATCTGGTCGGCCAGCGGCACTTTCGCGTCGATGCGGTGCAACTGGTAGAGGTCGATGTGGTCGAGGCGGAGGCGCCGCAGGCTGCCGTCCAGGGTCTCGCGCAGATGGGCGGGGCGGCCGTCGGTGATCCACTCTCCGCGCGGGCCCCGCACGAACCCGCCCTTGGTCGCGATGACCAGGTCGTCGCGGTACGGGTGCAGTGCCTCACCGATCAGCGTCTCGGCGACGCCGGGACCGTAGGCGTCGGCGGTGTCGATGAGGTTGACGCCGAGTTCGACCGCCCGGCGCAGGACCGTCCGAGCGCCCGCGGCGTCCCGGGAGGGGCCGAAGGCGTTGCGGCCCGTGAGCTGCATCGAGCCGAACCCGAGCCGGGCGACGGGCAGGTCCCCGCCGATCCGGAAGGTGCCGGCGTCCGCCGCGTTCGGCGTGGTCGTGGTGGTCATGAGAGCTCCAAAATGACTGGTCGTCTTGAAACGGTCGTAAAAATCAGGTGTGCTGCACACGGGCCGCGCGGATGTGGCGGGGCAGGTGGAGCAGGGCGAGTGAACGGATCCCGACGGCCCCGATGATGCCGGTGGCCAGGGCGATCAGGAGCCAGTCGGCGATCGTGCGCAGGGGGGACGGGCCGAGGGTGAGCAGCCGGACGCCGTAGGTGGCGCCGGCCGCGGTGGTGAAGGTGAAGGCCCAGAAGCCGAGGGCGAACGGCAGACGCAGGTAGCGGCGCAGCAGGTCCTCGACCACCTCACGCAGGTGCGATATCCGGGTGCCGTAGAGGGTGAGGGTGGTGATCCAGGCGACGGCCGCGGTCACCCAGAGGAATTCACCGACGGCCTCCGGCGCGCCGAGGGCGGTGGCGGTGGTCCAGGTGCCGGAGAGTCCGGCGAGTCCGAACGCGACACCGAGGGTGTTGAGCGGAAGCCGGGGATGGGCCGGCGTGGTGCTGGCCATGATCGGCCGTCCTTTCTGCCTGTCGGCTCCGGGCCGGTGACGGTCACCCGCCACGCGGCGAAACTCACCGCCCGCCCACCCCGGTCACCCGGATCCGCATGCCGCGGGAGGCGACCGAGATGAGGGCGGAGAAAACTCCTACTTCGCGAGGAAGGCGAGCAGGGCCTCGTTCACCTCGGCGGTGTGAGTGGTGAGGAGTCCGTGCGGGGCGCCCTCGATCTCGACGTACTCCGCCGACGGGAGCGCCTTGGCGAACCGGCGGCCGGTCGCGTCGATCGGAAGGATGCGGTCCTCGGTGCCGTGCAGGATCAGCGCCGGGACGCCGATCTTCGGGATGTCGGCGCGGAAGTCCGTCGGCCAGGTCAGCGGTGCGGCGGCCGAGGCGATCGGGCCCGAGCCCGCGGCGACGTTCCACGCGTTGCGGACGGCCTCCTCGCTGATCCGGGAGCCGAGGTTCTGGTCGAGGTTAAAGAAGTCGGTGTAGAAGGCGGTGAAGTACGCGTAGCGGTCCTTCTTGACGGTCTCGGAGATGCCCTCGAAGAGCGACCTCGGGCCCGCGCCGTCGGGATTGTCGTCGGTGATCGCCAGGAACGGCTCCAGCGACGCCAGGAACGCGACCTTCGCGACCCGCGACGAGCCGTGGTTCGCGATGTAGCGGGCGACCTCGCCGGTGCCCATCGAGAAACCGACGAGGATCGCGTCGTGGAGATCCAGGGTCTCCATCACGACGTTCAGGTCCGCGGCGAACGTGTCGTAGTCGTACCCGGTGGACGGCTGGCTCGATTTCCCGAACCCCCGGCGGTCGTACGTGATGACCCGGTACCCGGCGTCGAGCAGCGCGGGCACCTGCCCCTCCCAGGAGTTGCCGTCGAGCGGGAACCCGTGGATCAGGACGATCGGCTGCCCGGAGCCCTTGTCCTCGTAGTGCAGCTCGATGTCGACGCTGTTCTCGGTACCGACCTTGATGCTTCCCATTGCCCGTGCCTTTCTCGAGGAGCGACACCGGAACAATATGACCGGTCGTCTTAAGCGTCAAGTGCGTCGCGAAAGGTGTGACGGGCGCCACCGCGCATCGGACACCCACCGCGAAAGTCATGGTGAGCCGGCCGAGAGCGTCGCCCGTCCGGGACGGCCGCGGCGGCTCCGCGCTGGCTATCCTCGGAAACGCCGCTGACCACGGCAGAGGAGGTGAACCTGTGACGGACCGCAAACCCCCCGGGGTCAGCTTCGAGACATGGGTCGACCGGCAGATCCGCGAGGCCACCGAGCGCGGGGAGTTCGACAACCTGCCGGGCGCCGGCAAGCCCCTCCCCGGCGAGGGCAGGCCGTACGACGAGATGTGGTGGATCAAGCAGAAGATGGAGGCGGAGAACCTGTCGTTCCCGCTGCCGGGGACGCTCGCGCTGCGGAAGGAGGCCGAGGAGGCCCGGGCGGCGGCGGTGAGCGCGCGGACGGAGGCCGAGGCTCGCGGGATCATCGAGGCCGTCAACGGCAGGATCCGTGAGAGCTACGGGAAGACCCTGTCCGGCCCGCCGCTCGTCCAGCCGCTCTTCGACGTGGAGGAGGTCGTCGCCGACTGGCGGGCCCGCCATCCCGCCGAGGAGGAGAAACCCGTCCCCGAACCGCCCCGCAGGAGGCGCTCCTTCTTCCGGCGGACCAGGCGCGGCTGAGCCGTCACGGCAGGGCTCTCCCTCCTCGCCCGGGACATCGGCGCCCCGGACACCGGCCGCGGCGCGTGTGGGAGGTCACATTTTTGGGCGATGTGAACTGAGGTATCTTTCAGCACCATGTCTCCCGCCGGGGAAAGAAGGCGAGGCGACCGCGTGCCGGCGGTCGTCGCACGCGCCCTGCCCGGCACCCGGCGCCGGACCGCCGTCACGATCGGTGAAGGCGTACGGCTACTGATGACCAAGGCACCCGGTGCCGCGAAGGATAGGACTGCCCCATGGACGAGAAGCAGATTCTCCAGCGCATCAGCGCTCTCGTGGGAGAGGAGCACAGCCTGCGGGAGAAGCGGAGGTCGGGCGGGATCGGCGACGCGCAGGAGCACGACCGGCTCACCCACCTGGAGGAGACCCTCGACCAGTGCTGGGACCTGCTGCGCCGCCGCCGCGCGCTCGAGGAGGCGGGCATGGATCCCGACGAAGCTCGGGTGGCGCCCGTCTCCCAGGTGGAGAAATACCTTCAGTGAGGAACTCCGTCGCCCCGGCGCGGCCGTTCATCCCTCCGCGAGCTCGGCCAGGAGTTCCTGCTTGCGCTCGGCGGGGATGAGGCGCCAGTCGTTCTCGGTGAGGGCGCCCTCCAACGCCCACAGGGCGTTCAGCGACAACCCCGGGATGGCGGCGTCCTGCAACCGCCGGTAGGCCTCCACCGCGCCGAGTTCGGCGAGCCGACCGGCGTCGCCGATGCCGACCTGGTCGAGCCACAGTTCACTCTTGGGCCCCAGGTTGCGCAGGTCTCTGATTCTCATCTCACCATTGTCCGGCACCCCGGCTCTTCCGGCCCGCGCGCAGAGCCGGCAGGCCGTATGCCCGGCCTGCCGGATCGCGGAATGCGCGGCGGTCGGCGAGGTCCGCACCAGCAGGACACCGGCGCTGTCGCGGACGCTGATGCGGTCCAGCCACGCCGGCGGGGGCTGGCCGTTCCGGGTACGGTCGACCACGGCCGACACGACGAGGTCCACGCCCGCGCGCCAGGCGCCGTCCCCGACGCCGCCGAGGACGGCCAGCGCGTACGGCGAAGCCAGGCCCTGCAGGACGACGTCGATCATGTCGCCCCTGCGGCGCCGTCGCGGCCGCCGGGGGTACCCCCGGCGTTCGAGCACTTCGGTGATGAGCCGCCTGGTGTGCGGCGAGACATCCGACCTGCCGTTCAGCGCCTTGGAGACGGTGGCCACCGACACGCCCGCCTCGCGGGCGATGACCGCCAGCTTCGGGAGCGGCGGCGTGTCCGCGGTCGTCATTCCCTCACTTTCCCCGCCGCGGCGGTGAGAGGCCAGCCCCGCCGCCGGAAATTTCGAGACCTCGGCGGCTGCCCCGGAAGGCGGCGTCGCCCTGATGTCCATCGACCGGGTTCGGCAGCCGAGCCCGGGAGCGTCGCAGGCCCTTGCCCGTGCCAGGCCCTCGGGCCGGGGGCGCCGCCGCGCCTCTCCCTCCGATCACTCCGGGACGGTGACTCACTCCGGGACGGTGACTCACTCCGGGACGGCGGCTCACTCCGAGACGGCGACGTAACGCCAGTCCTCCAGCGGGTTCTGGGGATCGGAGAGGTCGACCTCGACGCCGGGCAGGGCGAGCCGGACCCGTTCGGCCATGGCTTCGGTGAGAAAGTGGTGGTGCAGGTCGAGGTGGCGCAGATGGGTGAGGGGTTGCCCGCTGAGCAGGGCCTCGGCTCCGGTGTCGGTCAGCACGCCCATGCTCAGGCTGAGCGCCTCCAGGCGGGCGACGACCGGTGCCGTGGCCACCGCGGCGGCCACCTCGTCCTGGATCTCGCTGTCGCGCAGCCCCAGCCGCCGTAGCGCGGGCAGCCCCGCCCCGGACAGGACGCCCTCCAGATCGCCCGCGGTGGCGTCGCCGCCGTACTGGGAGACGCCGAGCCACAGCTCCAGATGCTCCAGCGCGGGCAGCTCGCACCGCCCGAGCGCGCGGACGACGTCACCGGGCAGGCCACCGCACTCGAACCGCAGGACGTTGAGGAATTCGTGCCGTACGGGACGGAGCCGCAGGCCGTCGCTTCCGCGCACGTCCAGCCGTTCCAGGCGGGGAAACGCCTCCAGGATCGGGGTGATGTCGCCCTGCCGGATCCAGGAGATCTCCCAGTACTCCGGTTCGACGAGGCCGAGGAACAGCGAGCGCAGCCGGGGCAGCCGGTGGGCGTTGGCGGCGAGCACGGCGGGGGCGTTGCGCGCGTTGCCCCCGGAGACCACGATGGCCCGGATCCGGGAGCCGCCGACCGTGGCGAGCAACTCCTCCAGCCCGTCCGAGAACGCCGAGCCGCCGTCGTCCTCTCCGAGGGGGTCGTCGTCGTACAGCGACCAGGCGAAGCGCGAAGGGTCGGGGACGCGACGGCGGGCGATCGCGTCCGGCTCGGTGACGGGCAGCCCGGCGTAGGTCTCGCGGTGGGCGCCTGCCATGTCCCAGCGGTAGACCCCGCCGGCGGGGATGAACGCCTCACCGGGATCACGCGGATCGGCCGGCGTCTCGGCGTTGAGCGCGTCGAGATCCTCGTCGTCGTACTCGTCGTACTGGATCACAGGGGGCATCCTCGCCTCGGGGTTGCGGGGTTATGTCCTATCAGACCCGGGCGACAACACGGACGGCTCCGCCCTCGCGGAACTCTGAGGTCATCGGCGGATGACGGTTGAGAAGCCCGGCGTCGGCTTCCCCGAAGTGCTCGTCCCGACCGGTGCCCATGACCTGACGCCGGCGTTCTCCACCCGGTTCACGATCGGCGGGAGGCGGAACGGTGGACAGGCCCGTCCGGGACAAGGCTGTGTGCTACATCGTGCGCGACGGGCGGCTGCTGGTCTTCCGGCACGTCGACCACGGTTTCGAGGAGGTGGGCCTGCAGGTGCCCGCGGGCACTGTCCGTCCAGGTGAGAAGCCCGAGGACGCCGCGCTGCGGGAAGCGCGGGAGGAAACGGGCCTGACGGACTTCGCGATCGTCCGCAAGCTCGGTGTGACCAGCTACGACCTCACGCCGTACCGGCGGGAGATCCAGCGCCGGCACGTGTTCCAGCTCGTACTCGGCGAACGGACGCCGCAGCGCTGGCCGAGCCGGGAGGACAACGACGGCCGGGGGGAGCCGATCCGGTTGGAGTGCTTCTGGATCCCCGTCGAGCATGGCCACGTCCTGCAGTCGGGCCAGGGCGCGCTGCTGTACCGGCTCTTCGAGTGAGCCGAGGGCCAAGGGCCCGGCGGCGGAAGGCAAGACCTTCGCCGGCGGTGCCGGGCCTGCCCTCGGGAGGCGAGGAAGACCTCTCCGGGGTGCCGTTCCACCATGAACCGCAGGTGTTCGACCTCGACGACGGACGCCGGATCGCCCGCCGGCCGTGGAACCGCTCGGGGTGGGCCCGCTCACATGCGCGGATGTCACTCAGCCGACTGACGCCGCCTTTTCCCGATCTTCCGCACCGACCGCACGACGAACGTCGCCAGTCCTGCCAGCCCCAGCAGGAAGAGCAGCCCGATGACGGGTGGTACGGAGCGGCCACCCAGCACGTCCACCAGCCACGGCAGGCCGAACGGCGCGGATATCCCGAAGATCACGCCGAATCCGACCAGCCCCACGACCATCGTGAAGGCGAACTCTTTGACTGCTTCCCGCAGGCGGCCCATCCGGCACCTTCCGTCGTTCAACCCGATTCTGTCCGATGACGGGCGAAGGCGCATGACCGTTGGCAAGCAGGTTCGTGGCCGGAACCGAACGGGAGCGGCGACCCACGTGGGGCGAGCAGGGCGCCGTCGGCCGGTGAACCGCCGAAGTGCGGCATGTGCTGCGCGGCGGCTCGAACTCCTGACGTCCTGCTCCCTCTTGGGCAGGCTCGGGTGGGACATCGGGAGGAAGCGCCCTTCTGGGCTGCGTGGAGGGCGAGACAGGACCGTTGACCCGGGGAACTGCCGAAGGGCGGTGCCGCTGCCGCACATCGGATGAGGGTGAATGCCGCGCGAAGGACAGAGCCGGGCTCAGCAGACGGCGTTCGCTCAGCACCGGTCCGGGCCGTCCACCACAGTGCGTGGCCGTCCCGTCGCGGGATTGACGTCGATCACCAGGTCGCGCACGCGCAGGCGCTCGGCACTGATCCAGGTCACCTCGGGGGGCCCGCCCGAGTCGGTGTTGAGGCAGGTCATCGCGGTCCACTCGCGGGTCCACCACCCGTCTTCCCTGCGGACGGCGAGTTCCCAGACGCTGTCCAGGCTCCCACTGTGTACCAGCAGCACCGCTTCCACCGCCGGGTTCGTCGGATGAGGCACGCTGCTGTGCGGGAAACGGGCGATGTGGAGGCGGATGAACGCCGCTACGACCGCCCATACCAGCATGAAAGCAACACCGGACCAGAGGAACTGCCTGCCGAAAGCGCACAGCCCGGAGACGGTGACCAGGATCGCGGCCACGGTCCCCAGCAGGATCGGCCGGTCGAGGACGGCGTAGTCCGCCTGCGTGCCGAACAGGGCGACCGCCACCACGAGGAACGCCAGGACCAGCGAGACGACCGCCGCCGCGCGCCCGCGCGAGATCGATGACATGACCGCACGCTAGGAGGCCGGACTTGCGATCGACTTGGACGGGGACAGGAACCCACGGTCCTGAGTCGCGGGATCGCCGAGGCGCTGACCGGCGCTTGCGCCGGACGCACGGCGCACCAGATCTCCACCGTCACCCCGAGCGCTTCTTGCCCCCGGCCGATGAGCCGGGCGCCGCGACAGCCCTGGCCGGCTCCCACGTGATGCAACCTCGGAAAGCGGTCGATGCTGCGCGACAGCACCTAAGCTCCGAGGTGTGGCGAAGTACTTCGATATGCATCCGGACAATCCGCAGCCTCGGTTGATCAACCAGGTGGTCGAGCTCTTGCATGCGGACGGACTGATCGCTTACCCGACGGACTCGTGTTATGCGCTGGGGTGCCGGCTGGGCAACAAGGAGGGCATCGACCGGATCAGGGAGATCCGCAGCCTCGGCAGTGACCACCACTTCACCCTGGTCTGCAGGGACTTTGCCCAGTTCGGCCAGTTCGTTCACGTAAGCAATGCGCTGTTCCGCACGATCAAGGCGGCGACCCCCGGTGGTTACACGTTCATCCTGCCGGCGACCAAGGAGGTGCCGCGGCGGTTGCTGCATCCCCGGAAGAAGACGGTCGGCGTTCGGATCCCCGATCACGTCGTCACGCAGGCGCTGTTGGCCGAGCTCGGCGAACCGCTGCTGTCGAGCACCCTGCTGCTGCCCGACGAGACCGAGCCCTTGACGCAAGGCTGGGAGATCAAGGAGAGGCTCGACCACGTGGTGGACGCCGTCATCGACTCCGGTGAGTGCGGCGCCTCCCCGACGACGGTCGTCGACTTCTCGCAGGGCGAGCCTGAGATCCTCCGCCGAGGCACCGGAGACCTGTCCCTCTTCGAGTAGGCGACCGGCAGGGCCGTGCCCGTGGGACGGCGAACCGCACCTCAGGAGAGCCCCGAAGCAGGCCAGGGCGGACGGCGGTCGATCCGCGCAAGCACCTCACGGGACCCGAACCGGCGGTCGATGCGCCGCACCGCCTCGGCCCAGTCCGCCAGGGAACGCACCCGGGACACCGCTTCGACCACGAAGGGATCGCTCCACCGCTCGACGGCGCGTTGCCACAGGACGGCGGGGTCATCGGTCAGGAGATTGCCCACGCACCCTTCGTAGATGGGCATCGCGCGCACCTCGCCGTCGGGCTCCACCTGCATCAGGGAGAAGCCGGAACGCTTGATGTGGTCGGGGTGCATCAGAAGGATGAGGTTGCTCGAGGTCGACACCGCCACCGAGGCCGGTGCGAGTGACCTGAGACGCTCGGTGTGCTCCTGGCCGGTCAGGGTACGGAGCTCCTCGTTCGTGAGCAGTTCCGCCTCGCTGAAGCCGGTCCGGCTGGCCAGCCCCGAAGGCACCGCGGCGGCGAAGTTGAGAAACCGCATCCGCGGGAACCGGGGGGCGACGGCGGTGCAGAACTCCTCTGTTTGGTGAAGGTTGCTGCGCAGGACCGAACAGTCGACGCCGAAGATCACAGGATCGCCTCCTTCGGCCGAACGCCGGGCGGATATGCCGTCCAGCAGGGCGAGGGCGTTCATCGCGCGTTCGAACGAGCCGGCCCTTCCCCGTATGCGGTCGTGGACCTCGGCGTCGGCCCCGTCCACGCTGACCGTGATCCGGTGGAAGACCCGGGCCGCGTCCTCGGCGGTTTCGGGGGTGAGCGTCCATCCGCCGGTGTAGAGGCTGACCTTGATCCCCGCTCGCGCGATGTGCTCGGCGACCTCGTGGACCCCTTTGATCACCAGGGGCTCGCCGCCCGCGAACTCCACCGTCTCCGGGCCGAGTGAGACGATCGCGTCGGCGACCCGCAGCATCTCGCCGTGGGACAACTGCCGGGTCGGCCGCCTGCCCGACTCGGAGTAGCAGTGGACGCAGCGCAGGGGGCAGGCGTAGGTGAGGTCCCAGACGACATCGGTGGGCCGGCTGACAGGGGCACTCATGAGGACTCCTTGTCCCTTACGGAGGGTTGTGCGAAATGCCGGGCGCCCGGTTCCCGTCCAGTGGCCGACGAGGCCGGCGTACAGGGGGAGCGGCTCAGCGGGTCCCCGTGCGTTCCGGTGAGCGCGGTGGTGCCGTCCATCGGCGCGATGCGCCGGGCACGGGTGGCGGAACTGATGCGGTGCGCGATGACGGTGAGCGCCTCAACGGGGCGAGGGTGCTCCGGTGCGGAAGAACCCGAGCACGCGGCGGGTGACGGCATGTCCGCCGCTGTCGGTCAGCGGGTCGTGGCCCGCTCCGGGAACCTCGAGATAGGTCATGGGCGCGCCGTGGACGTGACGGGTCCGGAGCAGCCGGTCGTGCAGGCGACGGGAATGGCTGACCGGGATGATCGGATCCTGTTCGCCGTGCACGATGAGGAGCGGCAGCCGGATGCGGTCGGCCAGCCGGAGCAGATCACGTGGACCGAGGTCGTCGGTCCGGATCTCCTCACGACCGCCGAGCCGGTTTATCAGATTGCGGACCGATCCCGGCCCGTCCTCGTGGAGCAGCGCCCCTGACAGGAAGGGCGCGACGACCGCGGCACGGTCCCACAGGTCCGGCTCCGCGGCCGCGGCCAGCAGCGCCAGGTACGCGCCGTAGCTCGCCCCGTAGAGCATGGGCCGAGGCCGGTCCGGGCCGCGCTCGGCGACCAGAGAACGGCCCAGGTGCAGGATGTCGGCCAGGTCGGGACCGCCCCAGGCGCCGTGGATGGCGTCACGGTGGGCCGAGCCGTATCCGGTGCTTCCCCGCTGGTTGGGCGCCACCACCGCGATGCCCTCGGCGGCGAGGCGCTGGAACAACGGGTCGAATCCGAGCCGCCAGGCGGCCTCGGGGCCTCCGTGGAGCGCCACCACCAGGTGCCGGCTGCCGACCGGGTCGCCGTACACGACGGCCTCCGTGGTCCCCTCGGGCGCGGCGTACTGCTGCGTCCGGGCGGCGGTCCACCGGGATCGGCGCCCGTCGCGGGGGGCGAGGAGACGCGGCCGGGACGGTTCCGGAACGGTGATCACGCCCGTCGGACGGTCCGAGGCGCTGTGGACCAGCCGCAGGCCGCTGCCGGACCAGTGGGCGGTCGGATACAGGTCACCGGGGGGCAGTTCGATCTCGCTTGCGTTGTCCGCCACCAGGTCGTGGATCAGCAGGTGGGAACGGGCACGGCGGACGACCGACAAGGCCAGGAGCCGCCCGGCGGGATCCAGCGCCAGCGGGGTGACGGTGCCCTCGATCTCGTTGAGCCGATCGGGGAAGACGGTCGGTCCCCGGTCGCCGAGACTGCGGACGCCGAGCCGGTGGACGCCGCCCTGCCGCGCGGCGGTGAGGAGCACGCCGCCGCGCGGCGCGGTCAGCAGCAGGTGTTCGCCGTCGGGCAGGCCGAGGGCGGTCGTGGTGCCGTGCGACAGATCCAGGACCATGGCGCCGGCTCCGGGACCGGTGGAGACCAGCGCGAGCCTGCCGCCCTCCTCATCGAGCCAGACCCCTCCGCCGACCAGGTACGGCAGCCGGACGATCCGTTCCGGCGGAGCGGTCCGACCGGGCAGGCGCCACACCACGGTGTTCGCGTCCCCGTCCGTCTCCAACACCAGGGCCGGGAACCGGGCCGTGCCGGGGAAGAGCCGGAGACCGCCTCTCCGGACACCGATCAGCTCGATTTCCTCGACTGTCTTCCCGCTGTCCGAGCGGGAGGCGAAGGTGAGCCGCGAGCCGTAGGCACCGGACCGGCACAGCAGAAGATCGCCTTCATCCGTCGGGAGCGGCACGTTCGCGGTGGTCTCGCCGTCGCGGGTGCGCACCGTCCGGGGGCGAGGCGCGGGACCGGTGAGGTCCCACAGTTCCGGACTCATCGGGGAATCACGGTCGTCTGCGGCCAGGCAGGCGGCGTACCGCCCACCGGGGGAGAAACGGAAGTTCAACCTGCGGACGAACGGCTGATCCGGCTCGCCGGTCGCCGTGCCGGCCCGGCTCTTCGTCGCGGAGATCATCACACTCTGCCCCCGCGGGCCCGCACGTCGTCGTCCGTCTCGGCCATCCACCGGCGTGGTCCGCCGTGGCGCAGCCGGTGCAGGAAGTCCAGCACTCCGGCCAGCCCGGTGTTCCAGCCGATGGAGATTCCGGTGTCGTTCTCGTCCGGCACCACCAGCAGCCCGTCGCGCAGGACGGCGCGTGCCCACAGGCACGCGGCCAGTTCTTCCGCCTGCTCGTGATAGGCGGGCTCGCCGAGCAGGTCGGCCATGTCGAGCAGGAACTGCCCTTCACCGGCGAGGCCGTGGCAGGCGACCGTCCCCGAGTTCCGCCGGGTGCCGTGTACGGTGACCGCGGCGCCATGGGCGGCGTCCCGGAAGCGCTGCTCCCCGGTCGCCGCATACAGGCGTACGAGGTAGGTGCCGATGCCGGAGGATCCGCTGCACCAGTGCGGCAGCTTCTGTCCATCCCGCGGGCCCGTCGCCCACCAGGCGGCCTCGCCCTGGTACTCGGCCGCCGCCACCAGGGTCTCCCCGGCGAGCACGGCGGTCTCCAGACAGTCGTCACGACCGAGTTCGGTTCCGGCGGCCAGCAGGTATGCCGCGATCCCGGCGACGCCGTGGGCGAAACCGTAGTGTTCGGCACCCGCCAGCTTGGAGTCGAAATCCACGGGAATGGGCCACGTCACCGTTTCCGGGGTCCGCTTGGCCGCTTTCAGCAGGCCGTCGGCACATGCCTCCGCCGGTTCCCGCAACCGTGTGTCGCCCGAGACACGCCACAGGTGCAGCAGCGCCATCCCCGTCCCGGCTGAGCCATGGCAGATGTCCGGGTTCGGCCAGGTGGTCGGCAGGCTCAGCGCCAGCTCCAGGCCGGCGGTGCGCAGGGCCTCATCGCCGAGTGCGCGGCCCGCCTCGTACAGGGCCACGGAGACGCCGGCCCGGCCGAAGTACAGCCCCGGCGAGGGCCGGCGCTCACGTGCCAGCTGCCGCACCGTCCAGTTCGCGGCCTTCCGCAGCCCGGTCGTCAGATCGGCACGTGTTTCCGGCGGCAGTACGTCACCGGCCTGAGCGGGATCCACCAGCGTGGCCCACAGCGCGATCACCCCGGCCGAGCCGTACTGGACGGCGCACGGATCAGCCGTCAGAGCTGATTTCGAAGGCCACAGGTGGGTGGACGGTGCGGTGTCCGTCCCGGGCGACATGGTGCGCAGCGAGTAGGCAAGCCCGTCATGGAGCAGACGGTCCTGCCCGGCCACCCCCAGACGGAAGCCCTCCGTCCGGGAGGAGGAACCGACCTGCTCCACGTCGATTTCATCGAGAAACGCCCGCACCCGCCGCAGATCCCAGCGCTGTGCGGGATCCTCCCGCATCAGTCCCAGGATCAGCGGAGAGAGCGCGGTCGCCATCGGGTCGCCCGCACTCGCGACCCGCGTCACCGTTTCCACCCGCTCGTCCCAGGAGCGGGAACCGGCGGGCTGATCCTTCCGGTGGGGCGGCTGGGAAGAGGTGACCGCGGACAATACCGTCGCCCCCAGCGCGTACAGGTCGGCTTCCGCACCGAGTGCGGGACCGTACTGCGTCGAGTTCATCTGTTCGGGCGGCGCGAAGCCGGGAGTGTGGACGTGGGAGACCGGAGTGCCGGGTACGGCGGCCATCTCCAGGTCGATCAGACGGCAGTCGCCGTCCGCGGTCACGACGATGTTGCCGGGCGTCAGGTCGCGCAGCACATAGCCCTGCCCGTGAACGGTGGCGACCAGTCCGGCCAGGCGCCGCAGGAGGGACACCACGGTGCCTGGCCGCTCGCGGTGGGCGCTGTTCGACCACGCGCTCAGTACGGTGCCCTCGATGTGCTCCTGTGCCAGGAACAGGTTGTCGTCCTTCTCGAAGAGAAGCACCTTGCGCGCCGTGACACCCAGCGGTCCGAACAGGTCGAGCATGCGCGCCTCGTGGCGCATCCGATCACGTTCGTCGCGGCCGTCGAGCCAGGCGCCCAGGTGCGGGCGCGCCCGCTTGATCACCACCTGGGCGCCGGTCGTGGTGTCCTCCGCCAGGAACACCCCGCCCTTGGCACCGTGCCGGATCGCCCTGCGCACGACGAACCGGTCGGCCAGCAGGACCGCCTCCGGCGCGGTGGTCCTGACCGGGGCACGACCTGAGTCGAACGGGCAGGTCGCCCACGCCGGCGGGGAGTACCACGCTTTGCGCTCGTCGGTCTCATGAGTGCCGTCAGGCGCGATGAGCCGCGAGGCGTAGTAGCCGTCATTGTCGAGCACGCTGGGCGCGGAGAACACCCCGAAGCGGTAGTGCACCAGACTGCCCGGCCGGTAGACCCGGTCGGAGAGGATCGGCGGGCCCGGCAGGCCATAGGTGGCCTCGTGCAGCTCTTCCGCGATCTCCACGGCCGCCTCGTCGTTCGGCGGATACACCGTGATGAACTTGCCCACCGAGCCGCGGCCCTGGCTGCGTCCCACGAGCTGGACCAGCTCGTCCAACGTGGTGGCGTACTTGAACGGGCAGCGACGATGCCCCAGTACCTGTGCCGCGCGCGACAGCACCAGCGGTGCCGACAACGGCGTGGCCGATATGTGGAGCTTCCAGCCCTGCGCCTGCGTGGCCAGTCCGGCCGGAGTCACGTACGTCCACGGCGAACCGACCTTGAACTCCCACCCCGGGACGCCCTCGGTCTCCGCGCCGCCCGTCTCGTCTGTCACACGGCGCAACGTCGCCCGGGCGATGTCCGCCAGGACGTGACGATCCACGCGGGAGATGCCGTCCACGGCCGCACCAAGCTCAGTCACAACGCCGAATCCCCTTCGTCCTCATCTGATATGTGCCGATGTCGAGTCGTTCGTTTGATGTGGTTGCTCGGATCTCGTCCATGACCGGTTCTTCCGTGCCTCTCCGGGCGCCGATCAGGTTGCCAGCAGGGGCTTGTAGCGGCCTTAAAGACTTCCGCCGCCTCCAGCCGTGGCAGCCGTAAACAACCATTAAGGATGGTTAAGAATCCTTAAGCGCCCGCGGATCATCGTCGGCGCGGGAAGCCTCATCGGCGGTGAGCCGGCGAAACGGAACCCCGTCTCCGGCGCCCGGGTGAGCACGGTCATGACCAGCCGGTACTCGGTGGCGAAACGACACCCGGCCCGGGATACCGGCCCGCCGGCAGGCCCTGCACACAGGCCGGCGCCCGCCTGCGCGGTTCGGCTCGGGCGAACCGCCGCCCGGCCCGGGGACGTCCCGGGGCACGGTGACCGGCGGATGCCGGCACAGCACTGACAACCGCCGTGCCGGAGCGTTTCCTGTCGGCATCCGAGGCTCCGTCGAACCGCCCTCGGCCGCACGAGGTGGAAATCGTTCAGTCCTGGAGGCCGCTGCCACCAGGGAAAAGGCCGGCAACAGCGTCTTCCGTCCCGGTTGCTCCGGTGATTGACGAAGGTCAGAGCCAAGAGTCGGGAAAACCTTGTCGTCCCGCTCGAAAGTGATTCATAAGTGCCCGTCGTGATGCTGTCCCCGTACGACGGATCCGCCGTACCGGCACGGGCACGGGACGCGGTCTCGGTTGGGGAAGGGGACGAGGTGGGCGGCGACGCGATCGGCACCGAGGCGGACACCACCCGGTGGGCCGATGGGCTCGACGTACCGGCACGTCCGCGACGGAGACGGCACGCCGGCCGGCCTGTGACGAGATCGGATCGGCGGCGCGAGGCGCCCACGCGCCCACGGTAGGCGGGCGGCCCCGCGCGGAGAGCTCCCGCCCGCGCCGGTGAAGCGGCACGGCAGGCGCCACACCGGGTCCGACCACACGGACTCCGCCGGATGGACCGGCGGCTACGGAGACCACCGCAGTATCGGCGGGGTTCTCCCCCACGAAAAAGGAGAAAGCGATGGAACTCGACATCAACGCCCTGGACATGCTCCCCGGTGAGCCGGAGAACGCCCTGTTTCCGTGCGGGGGAGGCACCTGCGTCACTCTCGTCTCCCTGACCGACGTACTCACCACGCTCGTCTGACTCTGACACTGACCGCAGGAGCGGCCGGACCGGACGCTCACGGTAGGTGAACGGTCGAAAGCGCGTCGCCTCGGCCGCGGAGGCATTCGCCGCAGGTGGGCAGCGGCCGAGGCGACACGCGCCGAACAGCCGACCTCGGGCGGTCGGAGGTCGGCTGCCCACTCACCGACCTTCGCGCTCGACGAGGATCTCCTCCCCGCTGCCGTGCCCGCACGCGGTGGAGCTCACCCACCAGCGAGGGCTCTTCGCCGAGCCAATCAGCCAGTCACCGTATGATCCGCACCTTGATGAGGACGACCCCGCGCGGCGACGCCCCGCCGACGCGGCATTCTGGGCCGAACCGGATGCTCTGATCAGCAAGCGCGGCGCGGTGGTGCTGGAGGAGGGCCATGTCCGCAACGCCTCACGCCGGCACCGGATCACCCTCGATGAGGTTGCCGGGATACGGACCCGCGCCTGGCCACCGCCCGCTACAGCGGCTTCCTGCTCAACTCGTTCCCGCCTTACCGGCGGACCACCGACCCCGCGGTGGTGAAGGCGGCCCTGAGGCGCCTGACCGGCTAGCCCGGCCGGACTTCGTCGCCGACTCTCAGCTCGCCGAGGTTCCTGGGCACCAGGCGGATGCCGAACCAGGTCTTTCCGTCCCAGCGGCGGTGTTTGGCCAGGGTTCTCAGGGGTTCCTTGCCGCGGTCCTGAGTGGCCGGGTCCCAGATGGTGGCGGCGCAGCGGTCGCACAACTCCGAGACGCGGAAGTCGATCTCGCCGATGCGGACCGACGTCCAGGCGTCCTCCGCGAAGGGTTCCGCGCCGTCGATGACGGCGTTGGGCCGGAAGCGGGCGACGTCGAGGGGGTCCGGGGGGTGCTCCTGACGTTCCGTGGCGCCTTCGGCGATCCAGTCGTCCAGGCGCTGGAGCGAACTCCTGGAGACGAGCAGGAGGGGTGCCTCCCAGATGAAGCTGACGATCTCCCCGGGGAAGCCGCCGTGTTCCTCGGTGATGGTCCCGCGTCCGGGGCCGTCCAGCCAGACGAGACGGGCGGGCCTGCCGAGCAGGCGGGTGAACCATTCATGGGCGTCGGCGTGGGCGAGCACGGCTCGGTCGAGGTTGGAGAAACCTACCGGGATCGTGTCGCCGGTGGCCGGGGGGACCTTGAGTTCGCCCATGCCCTTCGCCGACAGACGGAGGCCGCCTTCGGGGGTTTCAGCGGCCGAAACCGAGAGGAACCGGGGGTGTTCGCCTACCCAGATCACTTCTCCCAGCGGGTCCACCACGGCCCAGCGGCGGTCGCCTTCCAGACCCCAGGGGAGGATTTGAGCCGATGGACGGAGGATGCCTTTGGTGGACTTGATGGGGTAGGTGCGGATCTCCGCTAGCTCCATTGGACAAGGATAGGAGAAAGCGCTCTCTTGGGCTATGGGAGCGTGCCCACGGGGCCTCCGGAGCGGGTATCGGGCCCCCTCTGGGATGTGGGTTCCGCACGCTCTTCGATGAGGCGAGGGGGTCCGTTCGTCGGAAACCCTGTAGCGGCTTCCGGTGAAACACTCATTGCGGGTGCCGTCGGAGGACACGGCTCGGCACCTCCTCTCCAAGCGGGCCCGGCGGCATCGCCCAGGTCTGCCGCTTTCACTCACGACAGGCTCGGAGGTCGTGCCGGCCCGGAGAAGGGCAGCGACTTCGCGGGTTCCGCCGAAGCCGGCTCGGAGCTTCACCGGTCTGCCGCCTCGCAGGCTTCCGGCAGCGGAATCAGCAGCCCGCGGGCACGTGGACGTCGACCAGATCATCAGGTGGATCCTGTCGGAGGTGTCCTGATGGCCACCACGACCACCAGCCCTTTTTCCCCTGTCGGTTGCGCAGCGCTTCCCCGGCCGGGCCGAGCACGTCCGTTGCGGCACGGGCGGGAGGAAGCGGCGGCATCTGTGGCTCATGATCATGGACACCTCGGTTCCCGAGGGCTCGCTACGGCGAGATGTCCACTGCCTCGGTGGGCCGGGGCTGAGACCTCCGATAGGCGGGGCGTGTCAAGTCGGTCCGGAGTGACCGCCGACGCGAACGGCGGGGTGCGGGCACGATGAGGTGCGCGTCGGTGGTTGCTCCGGCGCGCGGAGGTCTGGGGGCTGCGAAGCCGGCTGATACACCACTTCGCTCGACGTGACCTCCGGTGAAAGAGCATCACTCTGCGGAGTGAGGAATGGGACATCCTATATCTAAGTTTCTGTGCGGCCTTTCAGATGCTCGACCGGTCCGGGGACGGATGCCGAAAACCGCGTCTCGCGGAGATACGCCGCGACATGGATCCGGACATGCAGTGCGGGGAGTCGTCGGATCGGCACCGGAAGGGTCGTCCGGGAACGGTTCTCTTGAGGAAGTGGAAAGGTTCCCGTCTCATGGCGTGGCCGATGGCGAGCGTCGTCGCGGGTTGTTCACACCGAATATGTCACGGTGGGCGGCCGGCCCGGACGGAAAGGCGCGACCGGCGATGTGCGGCCGCGCCGGTCACCCTCCGGGATTCGTCGGAGACTCCGCGCGATACGGCACAGCTCAGGCCCCATTCTGAATTCCGGGCGGTCGGCATGAATGGGACGGTCCCGTCGCCGCGGGTCTCAGGAGAATTCGTTGACATCGGACATGGGGCGTGTTTAGCTAGGCCGGTCGAACGGGGATGGAAATCTTTCGGCATCGGGGCTCATGCTTCGATCGCCGATGAGACGAGTGTTTCCGGGGGATTTCTCATGCGATTCATGTGACTGCTCTCGGGCTGTCCCGGGTCCTCGGGGCGGCATGTTCAGCGAGTCCGGCCACAATGGTGAACCGACGGTCGAAGGGGGCCGTCGATGTTCTCGTGTGCCTTTTTCCGATGTCTGTGCGCGAGGGCTCTCGCGCTCTTCACCGTGTCTGATCGGACAGTGCCACTGTTCGCTCGAACGGCTTCTTGCGTGTCCTGCCGCATGACGACCGGGCATCGGCGGTGGTTTCCTCTTTTGCGATAGGCGCATTTCTTAAGCGATATTACCTGCTGGTTCTGTGTGGAATTCAAAGATCTGGCGAGGGTCTCGGAATTTGCTTTCTCGGTCACTTTCCGAAATCTGGGAAATGCGTTATGTGAAGTGTTGGATCCTGGTTGACGGATTCCGATTCGACTCCGTATCGTCCTGGTCGCCGACCCGGAGGGGCGGACAAAACTCAGCTTGCTTTTCGGCCAAGGCCGACCTGTGAACGCCCTGCCCGTGACCAGCGGAGGGGCCGGTGCCCCGGAGAAGTGAGGCTTGATGTCTAATCCGTTCGACGATTCGGAAAGTCTTTTCTTTGTGGTGGTGAACGACGAGGGCCAGCATGCGCTCTGGCCGGAGCACGCGGCCCTGCCGGCCGGGTGGAGGCCCGTTCACGGCGCGGCCGGCCGCTCTTCCTGCCTCGACTACGTCAACGTGAATTGGACGGACATGCGACCACTCGGCCTCGTGGCGCATCTGGAGGGAGCGCCCTCTTCCGAACGGGGAGCGGGCCGATGACCGCCCATGGCAGCGCGGACCACTCCACGGCGGCCTCCGAACGGCACGGCGCCGGAACGGAACGCAGACGCGCCTCGCAGGCGCGCCTGGACTCCCTGTCGCCGGCCAAGCGCGCGCTCCTGGCGAAACGCCTCGCCGGGCGGAGCGCCGAGACCGATGATCCCACCGGTCTTGCGGCCACGGCGGAGGGGCTCCCCACCGCGTCCGGGCGGCGGAACGGGCCGCTGAGCTTCGCCGAAGAGCGTTTCTGGATGGCGTACATGTTCGAGGACCGGTCCCCGGCATACCACGTCCCGCTCACGCTACGCCTGAAGGGCGCTCTGGACGTCCCCGTCCTGGCGGAGGCGCTGCGGACGGTGGTGGCCCGGCACGGCATCCTCCGCACCCGCTACCCCGTCGGCCCCGAGGGGGAGCCCACCGCGGTGGTCGACGAGCCCGGCCCGTTCGACCTGCCGGTCGTGGACAGGGCCGGTCAGGACCCGCAGGCCCTGATCGACCGCGTCAGCGCGGAGCCGTTCGACCTGGAGACGGGACCGCTGATCCGCCCGCTGTTGCTGCGGGCCGCCGACGACGAGCACTATCTGCACGTCACGCTGCACCACATCGTCACCGACGCCTGGTCGATCGGGATCCTCCTTCACGAGTTGACGACGGCGTACAACGCGGGAAGGCGCGGTGTCCGGCCGTCCCTTCCCGAACTCACCGTCCAGTACCGCGACCACGCGCTGTGGCAGCGCGCCCAGGCGGAGCGGTTCGCCCGGCAGACGGAGTATTGGCGGCGGGCGCTTCGCGGAGCGCCGCGCGAGCTGGGCCTGCCCACCGACCGTCCCCGGCCCCGGCAGCGCCAAGCGCAGGCGCCGGGACGCCACTTCACGGTCACGTTCCCCAAGGACGCGGCGCTCGGCCTGGCCCAGCGGACGGGGACAACCCTGTTCATGGTGCTGCTGACGGCGTACTCGGCTGTCCTGGGCCGGGCCGCGGGCCGCGAGGACGTGGTCGTCGGGACACCGGTCGCGGGCCGGGGGAACTCGGCGGTCGAGCCGCTGATCGGCTGCTTCATCAACACCCTGGCGATGAGGACGGACCTGTCGGGCGACCCCACGTTCGGCGAACTACTGGCCAGGGTTCGGGAGTGGACGCTGCGGGCCTACGACAACCAGGACGTCCCCTTCCAGCACGTCGCCGAGCAGGTGGCCGAACGCGGTGACGGCCGCACCTCCCTTTTCCAGGTGTGGCTGGCACTGCAGAACGTCCCCGACGCGCCGCTGGAGATGGCGGGCCTCGCGGTCGAGGAGCTGGCCGACGCCGTCGAGGCGACGAAGTTCGACGTCACCTTCCACGTCATCGAGTCCGGCGACCACCTGGGACTGCGAGCCGAGTACGACACCTGGCTGTTCGAGGAGGACACGGTGCGCGGCTTCGCCGACGAGTTCACCACCCTGATCACGGCTGCCGCCGCCGATCCCGCACGCAGGCTCTCCGAACTCGCCGGGGCGCGGGTGCGCACATGACAGCGGACCGTCCGGCGGCCGAGCGCCGCCGAGGGAACGGGCGGGTTCCCGCCGCCCCGGAACAGCCGGCCTGCGGGCGCGGCGCGACTGCCGTCCAGCGGCAGGCGGAACGAGTAAGGAGATCCTGATGAACCTCGCCTCAACGGCAGCGGAACCGAGGGTCGCATGACCGCCGAGAAAGCCCTCACCACGACGACGAACCGGCCCGGCTCACTGTTCCGGCAGCGGAGCTTCGCCCTGCTGTGGGCCGGCCAGTCCGTCTCGATGTTCGGGACCCAGATCACCTACGTGGCGCTGCCCATCACCGCCGTCGTGATCCTCCAGGCGACTCCGATGGAGACGGGTGTCCTGACCGCGCTCGAGCAGCTCCCGTTCCTGCTGTTCGGCCTCTTCGTCGGGGTCCTCGTCGACCGGCGGGCCCGGCGGCCGATACTGATCGGGGCCAACGTCGTGCGGTGCGCCGCCCTGGCCTGGATCCCCATCGCCTACCTGCTGGACCTGCTGACGATCGGCCACCTGTTCCTCGTGGCCTTCGTCGTCGGCACGATGACCGTCTTCTTCGATCTCGCCTACCAGTCGTACGTGCCCGGCCTGGTCGGCCGGGAACGACTGATGGAGGCGAACGGGAAGCTGCAGGTGTCGGAGTCGGTCGCGGAGATCGCCGGTCCCGGCATCGCGGGCGTGCTGATCAGCGCGATCAGTGCCCCGGTGGTGATCGCGGTGGACGCCTTCAGCTACGTCCTGTCCGCCCTGGCGCTGGTCAAGATGCCCGCGGACGCGCCGTCGGCGCCCCGCGCCGGAGCCGGCCGGCCGGCCCCCTCGGTGTGGGCCTCGGTGCGCGAGGGCTTCAGCGTGATCGGCAGGCACACCCTGCTGCGCTGGTGCACGACCGCGGCCGTCGTCACCGCGCTGTTCCTCAGCGCTCTGACGGCCGTGCTGTTCCTCTTCCTCATCCGGGAGGCGGGAATCGGGACGGCCCAGGTCGGTCTGATCGTCGCGGCGGGCAGCGCCGGAGCCCTCCTCGGAGCGCTCTCCGTCGACCGGCTGGGCGACCGGATAGGCGTCGGCCCGACGCTGGTGCTGTCGCTGACGCTGCCCGGTGTCGGTTACTTCATCCTCGCGAGCGTGGAGGGCAACTCCCTCGCGGCGGTGGCGACGGCGGCCGCCGCGAACTTCATCGCCCTCTTCGGAATCCCGGTCTTCGACGTGACCGTCATCAGCTTCCGCCAGGTGGTCACCCCGGACCACTTGCTGGGAAGGGTGAACGCCACCGTGCGCACGCTCGCCTGGGGCTCCCTCTCGCTGGGCGCGCTGCTCGGCGGCGCGCTCGGCTCCACGCTGGGACTCCGGCCGACCATCCTGATCGCGGCAGGAGGACTGCTCCTGCCCGCGGTGATCCTGCTGCTGTCACCGGTGCGCCGCGTGCGCCGGCTCGGCGGCGCGGAGGCCACGGAAACCGAGGCCGCCGCGGAAGCCACAACCGACACGTCGCCTCGCCGGCCCTCCCACGACCACTGAGGAGCACCATGACCACACCGCTGTCCCCGGGCGCCTCGGCGACGCGTCGCCGGGTCGTCGTATCGGGCACGAGCGACCTCGTATCCGTCGCACACAGCCCGCACCCGATCATCTCGGTCGTCCGGCCCACGGCGCCCTCGGTCGACCTCGGACACTGGCTGCGCACGAACCGGGAGCGCGTACAGACGCTGCTCCGTGAGCGCGGGGCGGTGCTGTTCCGGGGATTCCAGGTCTCCGGGCCCGAGGAGTTCCACAACGTCGTCCAGGCGTGGTCGCCGAAGCTGCTGAACTACACCTACGGTTCCACCCCGCGAAGCCGCTCCGGCGTGGCGGGCGTCTACACGTCGACCGAGTACCCGGCCGACCAGACGATCCCGCAGCACAACGAGATGGCCTACGCGCGGATCTGGCCGGAGCACCTGTGGTTCTACTGCGGGACGGCGGCCCAGGAGGGCGGCGCGACGCCGCTCGCCGACAGCCGGCGGATCACGGAGCGGCTGGACCGCGCGCTCCTGCGCCCCTTCGTCGAGCGCGGAGTGCGGTACGTGCGCAACTACGGCACCGGATTCGACCTCAGCTGGCAGCAGGCGTTCGAGACCGACGATCGCGCCGAGGTCGAGGCGCTCTGCCGGGCGCAGGATATCGAGTTCACCTGGTACGGCGAGGACCGGCTGCGCACCTCGCAGATCTGCCAGGCCGTGATCGAGCACCCGGCGACCGGGGCGGAGGTGTGGTTCAACCAGGCGCACCTCTTCCACACCTCCGCGCTGGCTCCGGAGGTCCGCGCCGAGCTGCTGGAAGGGGACGAATCAGAGCTTCCGCGGCAGGTCTACTACGGCGACGGCGAGCCCATCGCGGACTCCA
The DNA here is from genome assembly GCF_039534445.1 of Streptosporangium fragile. Lineage (NCBI taxonomy): Bacteria > Bacillati > Actinomycetota > Actinomycetes > Streptosporangiales > Streptosporangiaceae > Streptosporangium > Streptosporangium fragile. Next base: position 28,600 of record NZ_BAAAVI010000061.1, read on the forward strand.
CGCTCGACCGGGTGAGAGCTGCCTACGCCGAGGAGACCGTGCGTGAGCCGTGGCAGGAGGGCGACGTCATGCTCATCGACAACATGCTGGTCTCCCACGGCCGGGACCCCTACCGGGGTCCGCGCCGAGTCCTGGTGGCGATGACGGACGAGCACGACGGACGGACGGGAGGTCGACGATGACCGCGGTCGGACCCGATCGGATCGAGGGATACCAGCTCTCACCGCAACAGCGAGCGGTTTTCCTGCGGGAGGGCGCGCGGAGCCGAGCCGTACACGCGGTGCGCCCGGCCCCGCCCGTCGCGCTGGACGAGCTGGCGGCCCGCATGGAGACGCTGGTCGCGGAGCACGAGATCCTGCGGACCAGGTATGCGGAGGTCGCAGGACTGCGCATACCGGTCCAGGTGGTGGACCCGGCGGGCCCGGTCTCGGCCGAGGAGGGGCCCCTCGGCGGCACGGTGCTCCGGGCGGGTGAGCTCACGGTGGAGCACCGTGACACCCCGGACGGCGCGCTCCTGCGCCTGGAGCTGCCGCGCCTCAGCGTGGACCGCGCCTCCTGGAGCATGATCACGGGTTTCCTGCTCGGGGAGCGCCCGGCCGGCGCCGCGGAGGACGGCCAGGCACTGCAGTACGCCGACGTCGCCGCCTGGCTCGGAGAGGAACTGGAGCGTTCCGAAACCGCCGGGGAGCCGGAGGAGACGAGCGGGACGCAGGCGGCCGTCCCCTTCCTCACGCCGGCCGGCCGGTGGGACGGGGACGCCGTACCCGAGACGCTGTCGGTGACGGTCGAAGGCCCGGTGCCGGCCCGGTTGCGGACCGCCGCCCGCGAGCTGGCGGTGAGCGAGGCGGCGATCCTGCTCGCGGCGTGGGGATCCCTGCACGCCCGCTACACCCGCGGCGGCGACGGCCGGATGCTCGTGGTCACGGACGGGCGCTCCGCCGACGGGCTGGGCGGAGTCCTGGGACTGCTGGAGCGCCCGGTGGCCGTGCGCCTGCCGATCGCACCGGAGGCCCCATTCGCCCGGGCCGCGCGGGACGCGGCCGACGCACTGCGGGACGCCGCGGCGCACGAGTGCCACCGCGACCCGGGCGAGGACGGGGGCGACGGCACCGGGCCGGTGCCCTCCTTCCGGCACCGGTGGGACCGGTGGGCCGCGGCGGCCGAGCCCGGGCCTTTCGGGAGGGCCGAGCTTCCGGGCGCCCTCCACCTGGACTGCGTGCAGGGCCCGGAGAGCCTGTCGCTGACCTTCGCCGGCACGGGCGCGCGTGTCACCGCGTCCGACCTGGCCATGTTCGCCGAGGCGTTCGAGCACCTCCTGACCGACGCGTTGGCCGACTCCGGGCGGGCCGTCGGCGTGCTGCGCCTGACCGCGCCGTCCGGGACGCCCACCGCGGCGCCGTCCCGGACACCCGTCGTCCAGGACGCCCACCGGGCGGTGCCGTACCGCTTCCTGGAGCAGGCCGGGCGGGTCCCCGACCGTCCCGCGGTCCGCTGCGCGGACGAGGTGCTGACCTACCGGGAGCTGGCGCGGCGGGCGGAGGCGGTCGCGGCCCTGCTGCGCGGGCACGGCGTCCGGCCGGGCGACCACGTACCGGTGGCGGTCCCGTCGTCGGCGGACACCCTGGCCGCCATGCTGGGCACCTGGCTGGCCGGGGCGGCGTTCGTCCCGATCGACCCGGCATGGCCGAAGGAGCGGATCGAGACGGTGGTGCGGCAGTCGGCCTCCCCGCTGGCCCTCGTGCCGGACGCCGCCGCGGGCATCCCGCTCCCCGTCACCGCCGTGCCCCTGCCGGGCCGGGACGACCCGCGGGGCGGCCCCGCCCCGGTGGCGGCGGACGCCGACGGCGCCGCATACGTCATCTTCACCTCCGGCACCTCGGGAGTGCCGAAGGGCGTCGTCATCGGTCACGACCAGCTCGCCCACTACACCGCGGCGGTGCTGGAGCGCCTGGACCTGCCCGACGGCGCGGGATTCGCAGCCGTCTCCACCCTGGCCGCGGACCTGTCCTACACGGCGGTCTTCCCCACACTCGCCGGTGGCGGATGCGTCCACCTCGTCGACGCCGACACCGCCACCGACCCGGAGGCCCTCGCCGAACGCCTCCGGGCGAACCCGGTGAGCGCCATGAAACTGGTGCCCTCGCACCTGTCGGCGCTGCTCGCCGAGGCGAGCGACCCGCCGGCGCTGCTCCCGGGCGAGGTGCTCGTACTCGGCGGGGAGGTTCTCCCGTCCTCACTCCACGCCCGGCTGCGGGAACTCGCGCCGCGACTGCGCGTGTACAACCACTACGGCCCCACCGAGACCACCATCGGGGCCTCGTGCCTGCCGCTGCCCGCGGCGGTCGACGAGCGGTGCGCCTCCGTCCCGGTGGGCTCCGGCCTCGGGGAGAACACCCTGACCGTCGTCGACGACGAGGGCAACCCGCTGCCGCCGTGGTGCCCGGGTGAAGTGCTGATCAGCGGTCCGGGCGTGGGACTGGGCTACCTGGCCGAACTTCGCGAGGGCGGGACCGGCTTCGGGGAGAGGGGAGGCGCCGGCCGCTACCGCTCCGGCGACCTCGGCCGCCTGGTACCCGGCCTGGGCGTCGAGATCATCGGCCGTCTCGACGACCAGGTCAAGCTCCGCGGCCACCGGGTGCGGCTCGGCGAGATCGAGGAACTGCTGCGGAGGCGACCCGGCGTGACCGCCGCCGCCGTGGTGGCGCGCACGGACGACGACGGCCTCGCCACCCACCTGGACGCCTACGTGGTCCGCGCCGACGCCGACGGCCCCGCGGTCAAGGACCTGCAGGCGGACCTCGGCCGCCTGCTCCCGGCGGCCCTGGTCCCGACCGGCTGGCAGGTGCTGGAACGGTTGCCGCTGACACGGAACGGCAAGGTCGACCGGCGGGCGCTGGCCCCCGTCGAGTCGGAGCGCGCCCGGGCGGGGCGCCCGCGCGACTCCGTCGAACAGCGGTTGCTGGTGCTCTGGGCCGAGGTCCTGGGCATCGACGACATCTCCCCCGAGGACGACTTCTTCGACCTCGGCGGCCACTCCCTGCGCGCCATCAAGCTGATCTCCCGCACCAACGGCGCCTTCGGCTGCCGGCTGCCGATGTCGTCGATATTCAACGCGCGGACGGTGGCGGCCATGGCCGACCTGGTGCGCGGCAGCGACCGGCAGGATTCGAACCTGGTGCCGCTGCGCAACGGCGAAGGTGGTTCCCCCGTCTTCTGCGTCCACCCCGGCGGCGGCAGCACGCTCAGCTACTGGGAGCTCGCCCGCCTGCTGCCGGCGGACCGCCGGATCGTCGGCGTGGAGGCCTGGGGACTGCACGGCAGGCCGCCGCAGGAGGACTTCGCCGGGATGGCCGCGAGCTACGCGGAGGCGATCGCCACCTCCGGCGACGGGCCGCCCGTACTCGTCGGGTGGTGCTTCGGCGGGCTGATGGCCCTGGAGACGGCCCGGGCGCTGCGCCGCGCCGGCCACGAGGTCGCCAAGCTGATCGTGATCGACTGCCCCGCCCCCGGCTACGACGACGAGGACGACGAGGCCACCCGGGAGACGCAGCCGCTGACGGAGTCCACGCTGATCGGCCGCTTCGCCTGGCACTACGAGCTGGAGTTGCCGTCGCCGCTGCCCCCGGGACCGGCGGCGTACGAGCTGCTGCTCAAGGCCATGCAGATCGGAGGCCACCTGCCGCCGACCGCGGGGGAGGAGGAACTGCGCACCCTCTTCGACGCGTACGCGGCGAACATGACCGCGCTGGAGCGGCACTTCGAGGAGGACGGACCGCGGCACCCGGCGCCGGACTACCCCGTTCTGCTCATCCGCGCCGAGCCCGACGGCGTCGTCCCGGACCGGGACCGCACCTGGGGCTGGCGCTCCCTGGTCGGGCCCGGCCTCTCCTTCGCCTCCGTCGCCGCGGACCACCACGGTGTCATGCGCCCGCCCGCGGTCTCCGGCCTCGCCGCGCTGGTCGCGCAGGCGCTCGGCCCCGCGGCGTGGGTCTAGGACCGCCGTGACCGGAAGCAGCGGCTCCCGCCGCACCCTCACCTCCGAGGAAGCGCGTGCCATGAGCGACGACAGAGCGACCGGGAGACGCCGGGCGGCGGATCACTCGCCCGGCGTGCGCGAGGAGGACCTCGCGTACTGGAGGGACCGCCTGGAAGGGGCGCCGCCCTCACTCGAACTCGTCACCGACCGCGCGCGCCCCGCCGTACGGCGCTCCACGGGAGACCGCTTCGCCGTGACACTCGGCCGTGACACGGTCGGGCGCCTCGACGAGGTGGGCCGCGCCTGCGGCGTGACGCGGTTCATGACGCTCCTGGCGGTGCTCCAGCTCGTACTGGGCCGCCATGCGGGGGTGCGGGACGTCAGCGTCGGCACACCGGTCCGCGGGGCCGAGGGCCCGCGGACCGGCGGAGCCGCCCGCCCCCGGGCCAACACGCTCGTGCTGCGCGCACGCTGGGAGGACGACCCGGCCTTCACCGCGCTGCTGGAGCGGGTCCGCGAGACGGTGCTCGGCGCTCACGAGCACGCGGACGTCCCGTTCGAGCAGGTCGTGGCGGCGGTGCGGCCGCCGCGCGACCCCGGCAGGACTCCGCTGTTCCAGGTGATGCTCGCGATGCGGGAGCCCTCGGCCGGCACCGGCGCACCGCCGGGACCGGCCGTGCCGGGCGCCGCGAGCGGCGTCGCGCCGCCCGACCTGACCGTGGCGTGGGACGAGGCGCTGTCGGCGTCCGGGGAGCTGCGCGGTTCCGTCGAGTACGACGCCGACCTGTTCGACCGCGGAACGGCCGAGCGGATGGCGAGCCACTACGTGACCCTGCTGGAGTCCGCGCTCGCGGCCCCCGGGGCGCGGGTGTCCGAGCTCGTGCACACCACGCCGGAGGAACGCGAGCTCCTTGCCGCCTGGGGAACGGCGGCCGGCCGCGCCCGCGCGCGGAGCGTGGTGGAGGCGTTCCGCGCGCAGGCCAGGCGGACACCGGACGCCGTGGCGCTGGTGTTCGAGGACGGGACCGTCACCTACGCCGAGCTGCGTGCCCGCGCCGAACACCTGGCGGAGGCGCTCGCCGGGTACGGTGTCGCGCCGGAGGACGTGGTCGGCCTGGCCATGGAGCGGTCGGCGTCGCTCGTCGCCGCCATGCTCGCCGTCCTCATGGCGGGCGCGGCCTATCTGCCGCTCGACCCGGGCCACCCGGACGCGCGGCTCGCGTTCATGGTCGAGGACAGCGGGGCCCGTCTCGTGCTCGCCGACCGGGAGGCCGCCTTCGCCGGTGACGTGCCGGTCGTGCGGGTCGACGAGGACGGTGAGGACGTGACCCGCCTCCCCGCTCCCGGGCGTGGTCCCGGCCGGGAGCGGCGGCGCCCGCGCGCCGTCCACCCGGAGCAGCGCGCGTGCGTGCTGTACACCTCCGGATCCACCGGCCGGCCCAAGGGCGTCGCGGTCACCCACCGCGGGATCGCGCACCTGGTGTGCGACGCGGACCACCTGGGTCTCGGACCCGGTGACGTCATGGCACAGGTGGCCAACACCTCGTTCGACGCGGCGACGTTCGAGATCTGGGGGGCGCTGCTGAACGGCGCCCGCCTCGTCGGGGTCCGCAAGGACGAGGCCCTGTCGCCCCGGTCGCTCCGTTCCCGCATCGAGGCGCACGGCATCACCGCGATGCTGCTCACCACCGCGCTCTTCCACGTGTGCGTGGACGACGACCCGTCCATGTTCACGCCGCTGCGCGCCCTCTTCTTCGGCGGGGAGGCGGCCGACGCCAGGCGCGTGGCCGCACTGCGGAAGGCCGCGCCCGGCCTCCGCCTGGTGAACGCGTACGGCCCGACCGAGGACACCACCATCGCGAGCACCCACGACGTCGCGGACGTGGAGCCCGGTGCGCTCCGCGTCCCGATCGGCCGGCCCATCGCCGGCGCGCGCCTGTACGTGCTCGACGCGTCCGGCCGCGAGGCGGGTGTGGGGGTCCCCGGGGAGCTCCACCTCGGCGGCGCCGGTCTCGCGCGCGGCTACGTCGGGCGGCCCGACCTCACGGCGGAGCGCTTCGTGCCGAGCCCGTTCGGCGTGGGCGAGCGCCTCTACCGCACCGGCGACGTGGTGCGCTGGCGCGAGGACGGAGCGCTGGAGTACCTGGGCCGCGCGGACACGCAGGTGAAGCTCCGGGGCGTCCGCATCGAGCCCGAGGAGATCGCGAGCGTGCTCGCGACGTTCCCGGGCGTGCGCGCGGCCGTCGCCGACGTGCACGGTGAGGGCGAGGCCAGGCGCCTGGTCGCGTACGTCGTCATGGCGGAAGCGGCGGCGGCCGAGCCGCGTGAGCTGCGCGCGCACCTCGCGGCGCGGCTGCCCGAGGCGATGGTGCCCGCCTGGTACGTGACCCTCCCCGAGCTGCCGCTGACCCCGAACGGCAAGCTGGACCGTCGCGCGCTCCCGCCGCCGGCGGACGCGGACGGCGTGCAGGCCGGGACGCGCGTCGCGCCCAGGGACGCGGCGGAGGAACTCGTCGCGGGGATCTGGGAGGAGCTCCTCCGCGTCCCGGACATCTCCGCCCATGACGACTTCTTCGCGCTCGGCGGCCACTCCCTCCTCGCGGCCCAGGTCGTGGCGCGCGTCGCGGCGCGGCTCGGGGCGGAGGTGAGCGTGCGGGACGTGTTCGAGGCGCCGACGGTCGAGGCGTTCGCGGCACGCGTCACGGCGGCGCGGACCGCGGAGGCGCGCGCACCCGTCACCGCGGCGGGTGAGGGGCCGCACCGCCTGTCGTTCGCGCAGCAGCGCCTGTGGTTCCTCGACCGGCTCGCCCCGGGCAGCCCGCTGTACAACGTGCCGCTGGTGCTGACCATCGAGGGGGCGCTCGACGTGCCCGCCCTCGCCGAGGGCGTCCGGGCGCTCGCGCGGCGCCACGCGTCGCTCCGCACCCGTCTCGTCGAAGGCGACGGCGGCGAGCCGATCCAGCTGATCACCGAGGACGCCGACGTCCGTCTGGAGGCCGAGGACCTCCGGAGGCTGCCCGAGACGGAGCGCGAACGGCAGGCGGACCTCCTCGCGCGGCGCGAGGCGGAGCTGCCGTTCGACCTCGAGACGGGGCCGCTGCTGCGCGTCCGCCTGCTCCGGCTGGCGGACGAGCGGTCCGTGCTCCTGCTCACGATGCACCACGCCGTCTCCGACGGCTGGTCCGTGGGCGTCCTGATCCGCGATCTCGGAGCGCTGTACGCGTCGGCGGCGCGGGGCGAGAAGGCGCCGCTGCCGGCCCTACCCGTCCAGTACGCGGACTACGCGGTCTGGCAGCGCCGGATCCTCGACGGCGGGGTGCGCGAGGCGCAGCTCGCGTACTGGAAAGAACGCCTCCGGGAGGCGCCGCCCTCGCTGGACCTGCCGACGGACCGCCCGCGCCCGCCCGTTCCCCGGCACGTGGGCGAGGCGTTCCCGCTGGTCCTGCCGCCGGACCTCACCCGGCGCCTCGACGAGGTGAGCCGCGCCCACGGCGTGACACGGTTCATGACGCTCCTGGCGGCGTTCCAGCTCGTGCTGGGCCGCCACGCGGGGGTGCGGGACGTCAGCGTCGGCACACCGGTCTCCGGGCGCACCCGCCCGGAGCTGGAGGATCTCATCGGCTTCTTCGTCAACACGCTCGTGTCGCGCACACGCTGGGAGGACGAGCTGACCTTCACGGACGTCCTGGCGCGGGTGCGGGAGGGCACACTGTCGGCCTACGAGCACCAGGACGTCCCGTTCGAGCAGGTCGTGGCGGCGGTCCGGCCGCCGCGCGTCCCCGGCCGGACGCCGCTGTTCCAGGTGATGCTCGCGACGCAGAACGTGCCGGTGAGCACGGACGCGCTGCCCGGACTGGCGGTGTCGGTGCGGGAACCGGCGAGCCGCGTCGCGAAGTTCGACCTGACCGTGGCGTGGGACGAGGCGCCGTCGGCGTCCGGGGAGCTGCGCGGTTCCGTCGAGTACGACGCCGACCTGTTCGACCGGGGGACGGTCGAGCGGATGATGGGGCACTACGTGACCCTGCTGGAGTCCGCGCTGGCGGACCCCGGGACGCGGGTGGGGGACCTGACGATGATGGGCGCCGAGGAACTCGCCGCCCTCACCGGGGCAGGGGACGACGCGCCCACGCCGCGCGCCGCCACGCTGCACGGGCTCTTCGGCGCCGCCGCGGCGCGCTGGGCGGACCGCACGGCGCTGACGCAGGACGGCCGGTCGCTCACCTACGCCGAGTTGGCGGCCCGCTCCGACGACGTGTGCGCGTACCTGCGCGCCCACGGCGTGCGCGCCGGGGACACGGTCGTGGTCCGGATGGACCGCTGCCTGGCGTGGCCGGTGGCGCTCCTCGGGATCCTGAAAGCGGGCGCCGCGTACGTCCCGGTCGACGTCCGCGCCCCGGGTGAGCGTTTCGAGCACGTGCTGAGCGACTCGCGGGCCGTCCTCGTCCTCGGGTCGCGTCCGGGCGGCGCGCCACCGTCCGACCGGGTGCCCTTCGCCACCGTCGAGGACGCGATCGAGGCCGCGACCGGAGAAGGCACGCATGCCGGTCGCGCGCCGTACGTCACGCACCCCTCGGCACCGGCCTACATCCTGTACACCTCCGGCACGACGGGACGTCCCAAGGGCGTGTGCGTCGGACACGCCAACCTCACGCACACGCTGGAGGCGGTCGCGGAGCGCTACGCGCTCACCTCCGACGACCGAGTCCTGCAGTTCGCGGCGCTCACGTTCGACGTGGCCGCGGAGGAGCTCTTCGCGACCCTCCTGCGCGGCGCGACCGTCGTCCTCCTCCCGGAGGGACCCGTGCCCGGCGTCGACGAGCTGATGTCCCTGGCCCGGCGCGAGCGACTGTCGGTGCTCAACCTGCCGGCGTCGTACTGGCACGAGTGGGTGTCCGCCGCGGCACAGCACCCGCCGTCGTCGTGCCCCGCGCTCCGCCTCGTCGTCGTCGGCAGCGAACGCGTCGACGCCGGGAAACTCGCCGACTGGCAGGCCGTGGCGCCCACGCACGTCCGCTGGCTCAACGCGTACGGTCCCACGGAGACGACGATCACGGCCACCGTCCACGAGCCGCCCGCGCCGCCGTCGCCCGTGCGGTCCCCCGGCGCCGCGGTCCCGATCGGCCGTCCGCTCCCCGGCGTGCGCGCCTATGTGCTCGACGCCGCGCTCCGGCCGGTCCCGCGGGGTGTGCCCGGTGACCTGTACATCGCGGGCGCCGGTGTTTCGCACGGCTACCTCGGTGATCCCGCGCGGACCGCCGAGCACTTCATCCCCGACCCCTGGGGGCGGCCCGGCGAGCGCATGTACGCCACGGGAGACCGCGCGCGCCACGGTGCGGGCGGGGTGCTGGAGTTCCTCGGGCGGAGCGACGACCAGATCAAGCTCCGGGGGTTCCGCATCGAGCTCGGTGAGGTCGAGACCGCCCTCGCCGCGTACCCCGGCGTGCGCGACGCGGTGGCGCTCCTGCGCGAGGACACGCCCGGCGCGCCCCTGCTCGCCGGGTACGTCGCGCTCGCGGACGGCGCCTCGGCGGAGGGACTGCGCGCGCACCTCGAGAGCCGGTTGCCGGGCTACATGGTGCCGGCCGCGATCGTCGTCCTCGACCGGCTTCCGCGCGGGGAGCGCGGCAAGATCGACCGGCGTGCGCTGCCGCCTCCCGTTTCCCCGGCGCGGACGACCGGGAACCCGCCCGCGGGTGAGCTCGAAGAGGCGGTCGCGGCGATCTGGCGCGAGGTCCTCGCGCTGGGGCGGGTCGGCGCCGACGACAACTTCTTCGACCTCGGCGGCCATTCGCTCCTCATCGTGCGAGTGCAGGCCCGGCTGTCCGAGACGCTCGGCAAGAAGGTACCGGTGGTGGACCTGTTCCGCTTCCCGACGGTGCGGACGCTCGCACGGCACCTCGCCGCGGGCGACGCCCCGCTGTCCCCCGCAGGCTCCGAAGGCCGCCGCAGGGCGGACGTGCGGAAGGCGCTGGCCGGTGGGCGGCCCCAGAGACGACGCGCGACATGAGACCAGAGACGTTGGAGACAGCAGTTATGAGTGACGAGAACCCGATGCCCGCCGGTGCCGTCGCCGTCGTCGGTATGGCCCTCCGCGTCCCCGGGGCCCGCACCCCGGAGGACTTCTGGCGGAACCTGCGCGGCGGTGTCGAATCCATCAAGACCTTCACGGAGGAGGAGCTTCTCGCGGACGGCGCCGCACCGGAGGAGATCGCGCATCCCGACTACGTCCCGGCGTTCGGCGCCCTCGACGACATGGCGGGCTTCGACGCGCGCTTCTTCGGCCTCTCGCCGCGCGAGGCGCAGATGCTCGACCCGCAGCACCGGCTCTTCCTCGAGTGCGCGTGGGAGGCGTTGGAGCACGCCGGCCATCCGTCCGACGCGACGGAGGCTGTGACGGGCGTCTACGCGGGAGTGGGGGAGAACTCCTACTTCCTGAACAACCTTCTGCCCAACGGGGACCTCGTGGCGCGCGTCGGCGCGTTCCAGACGTCCATCGGCAACGACAAGGACTTCGTGCCGACGCGGGTGTCGTACAAGCTGAACCTGCGGGGCCCGAGCGTCAGCGTGCAGACCGGGTGCTCCACGTCACTGGTAGCCGTCCACCTGGCCTGCCAGGCGTTGATCAGCGGCGAGTGCGACATCGCCCTCGCGGGCGGGGCGACCGTCGTCGCGCGGCCGCGGGGGTACCGGTTCGAGCAGGGCGGCATCATGTCCCCCGACGGCCACTGCCGGGCCTTCGACGAGGGCGCGGCGGGCACCGTCCCGGGGAGCGGCGTGGGCGTCGTGGTCCTGAAGCGTCTCGCGGACGCCGTCGCGGACGGTGACGTGATCCACGCGGTGGTCCGCGGCTCCGCGGTCAACAACGACGGCGCGCGGAAGGTCGGTTTCACCGCCCCGAGCGTCGAGGGGCAGGCCGACGTGATCACGGAGGCGCTCGCCGTCGCCGAGGTGGACCCCTCGACCGTGTCGTACGTGGAGGCCCACGGCACCGGCACACCGCTCGGCGACCCCATCGAGGTGGCGGCCCTCAAGAGCGTCTTCGGCGGCGCCGGGTCGCACCGCTGCGCCCTCGGCTCGGTGAAGACGAACATCGGCCACCTCGACACCGCCGCGGGCGTGGTCGGCATGATCAAGACGATTCTCGCGCTGAAGGCCCGGGAGATTCCGCCGTCGCTCCACGTCACCCGGCCGCACCCGCGGCTCGGCCTGGAGGACGGGCCGTTCCACGTCAACACGTCCCTCACGCCCTGGCGCGGCGACGTGCTGCGCGCGGGCGTCAGCTCCTTCGGGATCGGCGGCACCAACGCCCACGTGGTGCTGGAGGAGGCGCCGGAGCGCGCGGCCGCGGCTCCGGGACGGCGCACGCACGTGCTGCCGGTCTCGGCCGCCACGCCCACCGCGCTGGAGACCGCCGCGGCGGAACTCGCCGCGTACCTGCGCGCGCACCCGGACGAGCGCCTCGACGACGTCGCGTACACCCTGCAGCGCGGCCGCTGGACGCTCCCGCACCGGCGCTTCGTCGTGGCCCGGAGCCTGGCGGAAGCGGCCGGCGCCCTGAGCGGACCCGCGCAGACGGGCTGCACCGGGCACGAGACGGCGAAGGACCGCGAGGTCGTCTTCGCCTTCCCGGGGCAGGGCGCGCAGCGCATCCGCATGGGGCAGGCCCTGTACGAGCGCGAGCCGGTCTTCCGCGCGGAGATCGACCGTGCGGCCGGGATCCTCGAACCGGCCCTCGGCACCGACATCCGCCGTCTGCTCCACCCGCCGGAGGCGGAGCGGGACGCGGCGCGAGAGGCGGTCAACCGGACCGAGTACGCGCAGCCCGCCCTGTTCGCGGTGGAGTACGCGCTGGCGAGGCTCTGGATGTCCTGGGGCGTGCGCCCGGCGGCCATGATCGGGCACAGTCTCGGTGAGCTCGTCGCCGCGTGCCTGGCGGACGTCCTGGCGCCGGAGGACGCGTTGCGCCTCGTCGCCGCGCGCGGACGGCTCATGCGGGCCGCGCCCGCGGGCGCGATGGCGGCCGTGCCGCTGCCCGAGGCCGAGCTCGTGCCGCTGCTCGGCGGCGAACTGGCCCTCGCCGCGGTGAACGGGCCGCGCGAGTGCGTGGTGTCCGGCCCGTTCGACGCGCTCACGGCCTTCGAGGCGGACCTCGCCGAGCGGGGGATCGCGTCGAAGCGGCTGAGGACCTCGCACGCGTTCCACTCGCCGATGATGGACGGGGCCGCCGCCGCGTTCGAGGCGGAGGTCGCGCGGGTACGGCTCGCGCCGCCGCAGATCCCCTTCGTGTCGAACGTGACCGGCACGTGGATCACGGAGGAGGAGGCCGTGAGCCCGGCGTACTGGGCACGGCAGATCCGCTCCGCCGTGCGTTTCGGCGACGGCCTGCGCACGGTGCGCCGCCCAGGCGCCCTGCTGCTGGAGGTCGGCCCCGGCAGGGTGCTGACCGGTCTGGCGCGCGCCGGTGACGGGCTCGGCGCGGTCGCGTCGTTGCCGTCGGCCGCCGAGGACGGCGACGCGGAGCGGGAGGTCCTGACCGCGGCCGGTGAGCTGTGGTGCCGGGGCGTGTCCGTCGCGTGGGAGGCGCTGCACGGCGGGACGGAGCCGCGCCGTACCGTGCTGCCGACCTATCCCTTCGAACGGGAGCGGTTCTGGGTGGATCCGCCGCGCGGCGCGGTCGCGCTCCGCGGAGCGCACCGCCGCCCGGTGCCGGCGACCGCGCCGGACGGGCCCGCGGCGACCGACCGGCACTCCGGCGCGCGCTACACGCTCGTGGGCGACGGGCCGCTGGCCGCCGTGTTCGGCCGGTCGCTGTCCCGCGCGGGAGCCACCGTGCGCGACCTGTCCACCGTGGAGCCGTCCGCAGTGGAAGCGGCGGCGGAGGCTGCGGCGAAGGCGGCGGAGGCGGGGACGCCCGGCGCGCCGGGCACCGTGCTGGTGCTGCTCGACGTGCGCACACCGGCGGTCCGCGCCGTCGAGACGCTGGCGCGCGCCGTGGCGCTCGTCGACGGCGCCCCCTCCGGGGCCGTCTCCGCCTGCGAGATCCACGTCGCCGGCGGGGACGGGACCGACGTGTCGCACTCTCCCCTCGCGGTCCTCGTCGAGTCCCACACCGCCCTCCTCCGGCGCGAGTCCGGGATCCCGTGGACGAGCGTCGTCTGGTCGCGCGGTGAGCACGTCGCGGTCGAGCGGGCGGCGGTCCGCGTCGTGGGCGCGGAACCCGGCGCGTGCCACGTCGTCGTCACACCGGCGGAGGAGAGCGGGGACCGCTCCGCGGTCCCCGCGCCCGGCGGGACGGCGGGCGAGGAGGCGCCCCTTTACGAGGACGCCACCGAGCACCAGGTCGCCGCCGTCTTCTCCGATCTCCTCGGCGTGGAACGCATCGCGCCGACCACCGGTTTCTTCGAGCTCGGCGGTCACTCCCTGCTCGCGGCCCAGCTCGTCGCGCAGGTCCGCAAGGTCTGCGGCGTCGAGATCCCGCTGCGCGCCTTCGTGGACGAACCGACGATCCGCGGCCTCGCGCGGGCCGTGCGCACCGCCCGCTCGGCGGCCGCGGACGCCCCGCCCGAGGAACTGCCGGTCATCGTCCCCGACCCCGGCTCCTCGGACGAGCCCTTCCCGCTGACCGACGTGCAGCAGGCGTACTGGATCGGCCGCACCGGCGTCTTCGAGATCGGAAACGTCGGCATGCACGGATACGAGGAGTTCGACGTCCCCGACCTGGACCTGCCCCGGATGGAGCGGGCGTTCCGCCGACTCGTCCAGCGGCACGGCATGCTCCGCGCCATCGTGCTCCCGCACGGCGAGCAGCGGATCCTGAAGGACGTCCCCGACTACGTCATCGCGACCAAGGACGTCCGCGGCCTGCCCCGGGACGAGGCCGACGCGGTGCTCGAACGCACCCGCGCGGCCATGTCCCACCAGGTCTTCGCCCCCGACCGGTGGCCGCTGTTCGAGCTGCGCGCCACCGTCATGGACGGCGGCCGCACCCGCCTGCACTACAGCATCGACGGCCTCATCACCGACGCCTGGGCCTCCCACATCCTGATGCGCGAGCTGGCGCACCTGTACCGGTACCCGGACACGCCGCTGCCCGAAATCGACCTCTCCTTCCGCGACTACGTGCTGGCGGAGCGGAGCCTGGAGACGACCGACCGGTACCGGCGCGCGGAGGCGTACTGGCAGGAGCGGATCCCGGACCTGGCGCTCGCCCCCGAACTCCCGCTCGCGCGCGATCCGCGCGCCATCGACGCCCCCCGCTTCCGCCGCTGGACGGGGGAGCTGCCGGAGGAACCCTGGACGCGCGTCAAGTCGTGGGCCTCGCGCCGCGGCATCACCCCCACGGCGCTGCTCCTCACCGTCTACGGCGAGGCGCTCGCGACGTGGTCGAAGAACCGCCGCTTCACACTGAACCTTCCCATGGCGAACCGGCTCCCGCTCCACCCGCAGGTCGACGCCATCGTCGGCGACTTCACCTCGGTGACGCTCCTGGAGATCGACGCGGTGAGCGAGGCGCCGTTCGAGGCACGCGCCGCGGCCGTGCGCGACCGGCTCCTGACCGACCTCGATCACCGGCTCTTCAGCGGTGTCCGCGTCATGAGGGAGATGAAGAAGATCCGCGGTGAGGCGGCGGCTGTGATGCCCGCGGTGTTCACCAGCCTGTTCACCGCCTACGCCGACCACACCCCGATCGGCGAGGTGGCCTACAGCATCTCGCAGACGCCGCAGGTCTGGATCGACGCGCAGGTGTACGAGGTGGACGGCGCGCTCATGCTGGACATCGACGCCGTCGAAGAGCTCTTCCCCGAGGGCGTGGTCTCGGCGATACACGCCGCCACGATGGAGCTCCTGCGGTGGCTCGCCGAGGACGAGGCGCACTGGGGCCGTCCCGTGCCCTCGCTCGTCCCCCGCGCGGAACTGGCCGCGCGGCAGGAGTACAACCGGACCGAAGGACCGCTGCCGTCGGGCCTCCTGCACACCCCGTTCTTCGACGCGGCGGCGCGCACACCCGGACGGCCCGCCGTCATCACGCCCGGCCTCACGATGAGCTACGGCGAGCTGGCGGCTCGCGCCCGCGGCATCGCCGCGCGGCTCGGGGACCTCGACGTGCGCCCGAACGACCTGGTCGCCGTGGTCATGGAGAAGGGCTGGGAACAGTGCGCCGCCGTTCTCGGCATCCTCGCCGCGGGCGCCGCGTACCTGCCCGTCGATCCCGAACTGCCCGACGAGCGGATCCGTTTCCTGCTGGAACACGGGCGGGCCCGCGCGGTCCTCACCCAGGCACGCGTCGCGGACGCCGGGCAGGACCGGTTCTCCGGCTTCTCCGGCGCGGGAACCGTCCTGCGCGTCGACGAGCTGCCCGCCGGCGGGCTTTCGGACACCGCGCCGTCGCCCGACGTCTCCACCACGCCGGACGACCTCGCGTACGTCATCTTCACCTCGGGTTCCACCGGCCTCCCGAAGGGCGTGATGATCGACCATCGGGGCGCCCTCAACACGGTCGCCGACGTCAACGAGCGCTTCGGCGTGAGCGAGGACGACCGCGTCCTCGCGCTCTCATCGCTCAGCTTCGACCTGTCGGTCTACGACGTCTTCGGCCCGCTCGCCGTCGGCGGCGCCGTCGTCGTGCCGGACGCCGCCACGCAGCGCGACCCGGCCGCGTGGCTTGACCTCATGGAACGGGCCCGGGTCACGGTCTGGAACTCCGTCCCGGCGCTGATGGAGCTCCTCGTCGAGCACATGAGCGTGAAGGAGGCCACCGGAACGGCGCTCCGGCTGGTGATGCTGAGCGGCGACTGGATCCCGGTCACCCTCCCCCCGCGCATCCGGCGGGTGCTGGGCGCGCCCGACGTCATCAGCCTCGGCGGCGCGACGGAAGCGTCGATCTGGTCCATCCTCCACCCCATCGGGGACGTGCCCGCCGACTGGACGAGCATCCCGTACGGCAGGCCGATGAGGAACCAGACGTTCCACGTCCTCGACGACGCGCTGCGCCCCCGGCCGACGGGTGTCCCCGGGCAGCTCTACATCGGCGGCGTGGGCCTGGCGCGCGGCTACCTGCGGGACGAGGCCAAGACCGCGGCGAGTTTCATCGTCCACCCGGAGACCGGCGAGCGCCTGTACCGGACCGGAGACCTCGGCCGTTTCCTCCCCGGCGGCGACATCGAGTTCCTCGGACGCGAGGACTTCCAGGTCAAGGTGCAGGGGTACCGCATCGAGCTCGGTGAGATCGAAGCCGCTCTGACGCAGCACCCGGATGTCCGGGCCGCGGTGGTCGTCGTCCAGGGAGAGCCGCGCGGCGCGAAGCGGCTCGTCGCGTTCGTCGTTCCCCAGGAGGGGCACGGGCTGCCGCAGGACCTGCGAACGTTCCTCGGCGCGAAGCTGCCCGAGTACATGGTGCCGGGCGTGTACCTCGAGATCGGGGAACTGCCGCTCACCGCGAACGGGAAGGTCGACCGGCGGGCGCTCGTGGTCCCGGAGGACGTGGCCGGAGAGGACGCGCCGCCGTACGAGGCGCCGCGCACGGCGCTGGAGAAGGCCGTCGCCGAGGTCTGGTCGAGCATGCTGCAGGTCGAGCACGTGGGCGTGCACGACAACTTCTTCGCTCTCGGCGGTGATTCGCTCATGGCGATGCGCGCGGTGGTTCACCTGCGCAAAGTGCTCGGCATAGAGGTGCCGATCCGTGTCCTGTTCGACAGCCCGACGCTGGAGGACACCGCGCTCGTCATCGAGGACCTGCTCCTCACCGAGATCGAGGGCATGTCCGACGAGGAGGCGCAGACGCTGCTTTCCGACTGAGCTTCCCACGGAGCCTCCCACGGGTCTCCCACGGAGCCTCCGACTGAGCTTCCCACGGAGCCTCCGACCGAGCAGACACACCACGGAGACACACACGTGAACCGAACCGAAGCACTCCGGACGACGCGCGCCCAGGGCTGGGTCATGGGCGCGCGGCGCCGGACCGCGCCGGCCCTCCGGCTCTTCTGCCTGCCCTACGCCGGGGGCAGCGCCTCGGCGTACACGCAGTGGCCCGACGCCTTCCCCGATGACGTCGAGGTCTGCGCCGTCGAGCTCCCAGGCCGTCAGACACGCTGGCGCGACGACGCCTTCACCCGCGTCGAGCCGCTCGTCGAGGCGCTCGCGTCGGCGCTGGCGGGTGAGCTCGGCGTTCCCTATGCCCTGTTCGGCCACAGCATGGGCTCACTCGTAGCGTTCGAGTTGGCACGCGAACTTCGCCGGCGGGGCCTCGGCGAGCCGCGGGTCCTGTTCGTCTCCGGTGGTCCTGCGCCCCAGCTCCCGCGGGAGCAGCCGCGGATCCACGACGGACCGCAGGCGCTCGTGGTCGAGAGGTTGCGGTCGCTGGGCGGCCTCCCCGAGGAGGTCTACGACGCGCCCGAGCTCCTGGAACTCCTCCTGCCGACCATCCGCGCGGACTTCGCCGTGTGCGAGACATACACGTACCGGTCAGGGCCGCCGCTCGCGTGCCCCGTCGTGGCCTTCGCCGGGGCCGAGGACAGGGAGGCGCCGCCCTCGCGGGTGGACCCCTGGCGCGAGCAGACGTCCGGGGGGTTCCTGAAACGGGTCCTCCCCGGTGGCCACTTCTTCCTGCGAAGCGCGCAGGCCGAGCTCATCGGCACGATCCGCGCCGCGCTCGGACGGGAGTGGAAACCCTGACCGGACGCCGTTCCAGCGGGTGGCCAAGGGAGCGGCATGATGATCACTTATGCTCTTTCGCCCGGCCTATCCGACCCTCACGAACACCTTCGCCGCGCTGCGGCCGCCGCCGAAGGGCGATCGGGACAAGGACACCGAGACCCCTGCCCTCCGCCACCAGATCACCGTTCTCGAACGGCGACTCGGCGTGGACACCAGAGTGAGATTCGCTCCCGAGGACCGCCTCTTCCTCCTGGCGGTCATCGAGCCCGGGACAGATCGCCGACCTGAACATATGTCGGCGGGACCGGCCCGGTGGCGCTTTCCGCGAGTACTCACATGCCGCGTGAACTGCCTGAATGCAGTTCACGGCAGGCGCAAGGTCCCTACACCGTGACGGCAGGGCCCGCGGTGGCCAGGCGGCGCCATCGCGTGGGGTCACTTCACCTCGGCGGGAACCCGTTCATCGCCCAGGGACTCCTCGGACCTCTTGTTCCGGGTCAGGTAGACATAGGCCACCGCGCCCAGGAACAGCGCGATCGACGTCCACTGGTTCAGCCGCATTCCGAGGACCTCGTTGGCCGGGTCGACGCGCAGGCCCTCGATCCAGAACCGGCCCGCGGTATAGCCCGCCACATACAGGGCGAAGAGCCGGCCGTGCCGCAGCGCGAAGCGACCGCCGATCCAGATCAGTGCCAGCGCCAGGCCCAGGCTCCACAGCGACTCGTACAGGAACGTGGGGTGATAGGTGGTGACGCCCGGCACGGTCCCCGGGCGGCCCGCATCGATCTCCAACCCCCACGGCAGGTCGGTCGGGCCGCCGAACAGCTCCTGGTTGAAATAGTTGCACCACCGGCCGATGGCCTGACCGATGGCGACGGCCGGGGCCACGGTGTCGGCGACCGCGCTCAGGGCGATGCCCCGGCGGCGGCAGGCGATCCACACGCCCACCCCGCCCAGGGCGACGGCGCCCCAGACGCCCAGACCGCGCCAGCCCGGTCCGGAGTCGCTCCAGATCAGGATCGCGTCGATCGGCCGGTGCGGGGCGTCAGGCCCGAAGTACAGCTGCCAGTCGGTGATGACGTGGTACAGCCGCGCACCCACGATGCCGAACGGGATCCCCCACGTCGCCAGGTCCAGCATGGTTCCCGGCGCCCCACCGCGATTCCGCCAGCGGCGCTCGGCGATGACGACGGCCACCACGACACCGAGCATGATGCAGATCGTGTAACCGCGGATGGGCAACGGCCCCAGATACCAGACCCCTTCGGAGGGACTGGGAATGCCGGCGAGTGACATGACAGGAATCTAGTGCAGCCCGCCGCGATCACACATCCCACCGAAGTCCATACTCCACGCGCCTTCATCGCCCTGGCGGCAGGATCTCCCGGCCCCCTCCGCCGCGCACGAGGTTGCGTCCACGATCGAGACAGAGTCCTGTCCACCACTCATGATCGGCAGTCTGTCACTGAACCCCCACGTGAAAAAACAGTCAGCGGCCCGCAAATGCCGGCTCGGGTTGACGCCTTACGCAGATCGGATGTCCCGCTCATACAACGCTGGCGCACCCTCCAGCGCATCACCGTCAGCCCCAGCAGAATCGGCGGCATCGTCAAAGCCGCGCTCGTTCTCACCCATTTCGAACACGGCTACCTGAAATGAAAGTCGCTGAGATCACCTCAGGGCTCCAGCGAACTGTAAATCGTGGCGCTCTCCGGTCGGGGGTCACCCTCGGGCAGCTTGCCCCAGGTCTTGACGACTGCTCGTGGCCGGTGCTCACCTAAAGGTGTTCTCCTTCCCGGATGTGAGGAGTCACCCACAATGAAGACCCGCCGATTACATTCCGCTGTACTCGCCGTGGCGCTGGGCGCCTGCGTCCTGGCTAGTACCGCACCCGCCTTCGCCGCCACCCACACCAGAACGGCCGTGGCCGCGGGGGGTTGGCCGACGCCGGACTGGTACCTGCAGGGCCCTTACCAGACCCTGGCCGACTGTGACCTCGCCTACGAGGACGCTGCGCAGAGCGGCCTGTACACCGGGCTCGTCGGCTGTCACTGGTTCCGCGGGGGTGGCCCTTATATGCCGGGCTTCTACTACGAGGTGTACATCCCCTGATCAAGAGGCGCGCTGGGCAGCGATCAGATCGTCAGGAATCTCGTAGTCCACTCGTGATCCACAGGGCTTGACGATTGCTCCCACTTCGTTGACAGCGTTGACACAAACCCGTATCTGAGCACGTCAGGCCAGTTCGCAGCGTGCCCAACCACGCGTTGACGGCAATGCAGAACCCGCAGTTCGTGTCAACGCTCGTCAACGCACTTATCCCTGCCGGAAACGACGCTCCGACCTGCCTGAACAGGGAATTGTGTCAACGCTGTCCACGCTTTCAACGGGGGCGCGGCATGTTTGCCGATGAATCGGGGCCGTCGCGACGACGCCGGCGTCAGGTCGCGTTACCAGCTCCGGTCGATGGCGAACGGACGGGGTACCGTCAGCCTCATGGCGGACACTCAAGCAGTCGCATCCCACGCCGCAGCCGCAAGTAGCGCATTCGATCACGACAGCACACGCGAGACGGTGCGTGTGGCCTGCGCTCGGGTCAAGCTGAATGCCGCAGGTGCCGAGCCGACCCCTCTCTGTCAGACTGCTGTGAGACATGGGGCGCATGAGTCCTTCTGATGTGCAGCAGGGCGAGACAGGACCACCACGACAGTGACGATGACCCTCGCCGACCAGACCGCCATGACGAGACAGGATGGTCGCATGACCTCCCAGCCGCCGGAGCGGCCCAAGCGGCGCACCTTCACCAACGCCTACAAGGCGCGGACCCTCGCGGCCTTCGACGCCCTGCCCGAGGGCAGCGCCGAGCGCGGCGCCCTGCTGTGCAAGGAACGGTTGTACCACTTCCATATCGAGCACTGGCGCACGCGAGCCGAGAACGGCACCATGGCCGCCTCGACGGGAAAGCCGGCGAAAAGCGCTGAGGCCGAGGAACCGGCCCGGCTGCGCGCCGAGAACAAAAAACTGAAGGCCGCCAACGACAAACTCGCCGGCGAGCCTGGCAAGACGAAGACCGCCCTCGATATCGCGGGAAAAGCGTTCGCGCCGCTGCAGGACATCTCAAGCAGTGCAGACTCCGACGAGAAGTGACCCGGATCCTCGACGAGCACTTCCCTGAGATGGAAGAAGCCGTCGGCACGGTGCGCGCCTGCGTGATTCTCGGGACGTCCCGGGCCACGCTGCACCGGCACCGCAACCCCGCCCCGCCCCGGCCGGGACCGCGCCGCCCGTTCCACCACCCGGCCGAACTGTCGGAAGAAGAACGCGCGCACGTGCTGGCGGTGCTGGACTCGCCGCGCTTGGCCGACAAGTCGCCGGGCCAGGTGCGGGCCACCCTGCTGGACGAGGGCGTCTACCTGTGCTCGCAGGCCACCATGTACCGGCTGCTGCGGATGCGCGGCACGGTCGGCGAGCGCCGCGCCCGGGCCGTCCACCGGGCGCGTAGGAAACCCGAACTGACCGCCGACGGCCCGAACCAGGTGTGGTCGTGGGACATCACGAAGCCGAAAGGCCCCGGGCGCGGCGTGCACTATCTGCTGTACGTCATCCTCGACATCTTCTCCAGGAAAGTCATCTGGTGGGAGATCTGGCCGACCGAGACCGGGATTCTCGCCAAGGAGTTCATCGAGCACGCGATCGAGGCCAATGACGGGATCGCCCCGGAGGCGATCCACGCCGACCGCGGGACCGCGATGACGTCGAACACCGTCTCCGGGCTGCCGGCACTGCTGGGCGTCGACCAATCCCGTTCCCGGCCGCGCGTCTCCAACGACAACCCGTATTCCGAAGCGCAGTTCAAGACGTTCAAGTACTGCCCGGCTTTCCCGGGGGAGTCGAGGACGCCAACGTCTTCTGCGAGCAGTTCTTCCGCTACTACAACACCGAACACCGCAATTTCGGGATCGGGATGCACACCCCCGCCTCGGTGGACGATGGTTCCGGCGGTCGCGATCCATGCCCGGCGGGCAGCCACCCTGAACGCGGCGTTCCTGGCGCATCCCGAGCGGTTCCGCGGCCGGCGGCCGAGCCCGCCGCCGCTGCCCTCCCGTGTATGGATCAACAAGCCGACGGCGGTGGCCGAAGCCGACGAAGCCGAGGCCTCAGCACAGACACCGAACGTGGCTTGATGTCTCAACAGGTTTGACAGGTACCGAGGCCGCCAAGCTCCGGACCGCCGACGCGCTCAAGGAGGACGCCGAGCGGATTGATGTGCCCTGTCTTCCGTGGAGTCGGAGTAGTTCACCACGCCTGGTGGCCGCACGCGGCGGCCAAGACCCGCGAGGGCATGACGGACGCCCTGGCCAACGTCACGCCGGTGCTCACGAAAGACCTGCCCGGCCGTCCCGATGACGAGACGATCCGGCGGGCGCTGCGGGAGTTCTCCTTCCTGCCGGAGGATCGCCGACCGGACCCCTCGCCGGAGATCACCCGTGCGGTGCGGTGGCTGGAGGCGGCTTCGCTGCCCCTGAGCGCTCTGGAGGAGGCCAAGCACACCCGGGCGGCTCTGGAGGCGCTGGCACTGCTCCTGGACGGCACGGCGGCGGCCACCTCGACCTACCGGCGCAAGCGGGCGGTCTTCCATCACGTGCTGGAGTACGCGGTGGAGTTGGAGGAGCTTCCGGCGAACCCGCTGCACAAGGTGAAGCTCCGCAAGATCAAGTCCACGGGCGAGGTCGATCGCCGCTCGGTGGTCAATCCGGCTCAGGCGCGTGAGCTGCTGACCGCGGTGACCTACGTGGGCCGCTCGCGCGGGCCGATGCTGGCGGCGATGTTCGCCTGCATGTACTTCGGCGGTCTGCGTCCGGCTGAGGCGGCGGGGCTGAGTAGGAAAGACTGCCACCTGCCCTCGACCGGGTGGGGGTTGCTGACGCTGGAGAGGACCAAGCCGCAGAGCAACAAGCGGTTCACCGACTCGGGGGAGACGCACGACGATCGCGGCTTGAAGCACCGGCACCGGAAGGAGACCAGGGAGGTGCCGATCCCGCCGGAGCTGGTGGCCATCCTGCGGGAGCACCTCGACAGGTTCGGCGTCGGCGCGGACGGCCAGCTGTTCCGCGCCCGGACGGGCGGCCTGATCTCCGGGTCGGCGTACGCCAAGGTCTGGAAGGAGGCCCGGATGCTGGCCTTCACGCCCGACCAGGTGGCCTCGCCGCTGGCGGCCCGGCCGTACGACCTGCGGCACGCGGCGGTGTCGCTGTGGCTCAACGCCGGGGTGCATGCCCCGGAGGCGGCCGAGCGGGCAGGGCACGGGGTGGACGTGATGCTCAAGGTCTACGCCAAGTGCATCGACGGCCAGCGCGAGGTGGCCAACCAACGCATCTCGACGCGCTCGCCGCATGAGGTCGTGAAGAACACCGTGGAAACGAAGGGTCTCGGTTTGCGCCGGGACCCTTCGCCGTACACGGAGACAATCATTGTTCGTAGAGGCGGTGGTACCACCATCCGTCGAAGGGTCCTGATGGGAGACGCGGTCGGGGATCGGGGAGTGTCCGGCGTTGGAGCTCCTCGTCCAGCTTCGCCGTGATCCGTGAAAGCTCCGTCCTGGCCGGATGCCGAAGACGTCGCAGGGCGTGTTCCAGGGTGTCGCGGGCCTCTACCGGGTAGCAGAAGGGGCAGTCCGGATTCGATACATAGAGATAGCGGCCAGGTTGGCGGAGGAACTGCCGGTACTCGGCGAGAGCCTCGGCAACGGCTCCGGGCCACAAGTACTGGTGCTCGAACTCGATTCGTGCGATGGCCGCACGGGTTCGGCTGGAGATGCCTGGGACTTCGGGAAGCGGGCGGTGACTCCGGGGGCTCGCCCACGAGTGTGCGCGCAGGGCGCTCGGCCGTCTACGCGGCATCGGCCTTTCGGGTCGTCATGGATCGCATGGTGCCACACCCTGAGATCACGGACCACCCTGGATCACCCCGGGTTGGTTGGAGGCTCCGGAACCTGGAAGGGTGAGGAGCT
>NZ_BAAAVI010000062.1:0-51717 GCF_039534445.1 Streptosporangium fragile
CGCCCCGCGCCTGCCGGGCCCGCGACGGCTTCCCGGCCCGGCGCACCCGCCCGGGGGCCGGCGGGCCGCCCGCACCGCCCGCTACCAGGCGGTGTAGCCGCCGTCCACCAGCACCACCGAACCGGTCATGTAGGAGGCCGCGTCGGAGGCGAGGAAGGCGACCACGGAGGCCACCTCCTCGGGGCGGGCCAGGCGCTCGACCGGGGTGCGGCGGCGCCAGTCGGCCAGCCACTCCTCGGAGATGCCCTCCCTGGTCAGCTCGGTCGCCACGTAGCCGGGCGCCACCGCGTTGATCCGCACCCCGGTGCGGGCGAACTCGACGGCCAGCGACTTCACCATCAGGTGCACCGCGCCCTTGGAGGCGTTGTAGGCGGTCTGGGCCTGCGGGGCGTTGGCGATCTCGCCGGACATCGAGCCGATCGCGACCACCGAGCCGCCCGGCCGGCCCGCGCCGGTCATCCGGCGCGCGGCCTCCCTGGCGCACCAGAAGGACCCGTTGACGTTGACGTCGAGCACCCGCTGCCACTCGCCGGGTCCGATGTCGAGGGAGGGCGTGTGGGAGGCGACGCCCGCGGAGGTGACGAGCACGTCGAGCGAGCCGTGGCGGGCCACGACGCCGTCGAAGGCCGCGGCCACCGCCCGGGGGTCGCGGACGTCCAGGTGCACGTACTCCACGGCCGGTCCGTCGCCGCCGAACGAGGCCGCGGCGGCCTCGCCCGCCTCGTCCAGGACGTCGGCGATGACGACGGCCGCCCCCATCTCGCGCAGCGCCTCGGTGACGGCGAACCCGATCCCGCGGGCCCCGCCGGTGACCACGGCGACGCGTCCACTGAGATCGAGACGTTCCCGGTACATCGTGCCTCCTGCGGCGTAGATGGTAGTGTTGCTACACAGTTTGCCCCATGCTCTAGGGTTCGTACCGACAAATGCGGACAGACTCGTGAGATTTCCTTTGGAAGAGATAGTCTCACTACCCCATGTGGCGGGCCGGAGCCCTTCTCGTCAAGGAGAGTTGCGTGAGTTCAAGCCCAGCGTTCCCCGCCCTGCCGGTGCAGTTGGAGCCCCTCGCCCACCACGGGATGATGCGGGGCGGGAACGGCCGCTACGAGAAGTTCCTCGGTGACCTGGCGGGCCTGTACCGCGACGGCGCCGCCTTCGAGGCCGCGCTCTCCCGCGACGACGGGACGCCCGTCTACTGGGTCGAGTCGAGCACGCCCGAGGAGGGCGAGGGCGCCCTCACCGTCGGGCTGAGCGTGCTGGAGGCGGGCTCCGTCGGCGACGAGTACTTCATGACGCGCGGCCACCTGCACCGCAAGGCCGACCGCGGGGAGCTGTACTACGGGCTCAGCGGCAACGGCGTGATGCTCCTGGAGTCGGTCGAGGGGGACAGCCACGCCGTCGAGATCAACCCCGGCCAGGCCGTGCACATCCCCGGGCACTGGGTCCACCGCAGCGTCAACGTCGGCAAGACCCGGCTGGCCACCCTGTTCTGCTACGCGACCGACGCCGGGCAGGACTACGAGATCATCGAGCGGGCCGGTGGGATGAAGCAGCTGGTCGTGCGCGACGGCGAGGGCTGGACGACCCGCCCCAACCCCGGCCACCGGGGCTACCGCCATGTCTGACCTCACCGGGCGGACCGGCTCCGCCGCCGCGCCCGCCGTCCCCGCCGGGACCGCCCCCGAGCGGGACGCCGCGGCACGCGAGTCGCTGGCGCGCCGGGTCGACATCAGCTGCGTGCAGGCCCACCACGCCTACGACGACATCGCCCGGCTGGCCGAGCTGGCCCGCGAGCACGACTTCGTCAGCGCCCACGTCCTGCCGCAGTGGGCCGGGGTCCTCGCGGGCCTGCTGAAGGGCTCGCGGACGCTCACCGGCGCCCCGGTGGGCTTCCCCTCCGGCGGCGCGACGACGGCGACCAAGCTCGCCGAGGCGGAGGAACTGCTGGCCGCCGGCGTCCAGGAGCTCGACGTCGTCATCGCCGTGGGCCGCCTGCGCTCGGGCGACCTGCCGTACGTCACCGGCGAGCTGGCCCGGGTCGCGGACCTCGTCGGCGGCGCCGTCCCGCTCCGCGCCATCATCGAGGTCGGCCACCTGGACGACGGGCAGGTCCGCGCCGCGACCCGGTGCGCGGTCGAGGCAGGCGTCCCCTGGGTGAAGACCGGGACCGGCTGGTCCGGCGTCCCGACGACGGCCCACCACGTCCGCCTGATCGGCGAGGTCGCCGCCGGGCGGGCCAGGATCAAGGCGGCCGGGGGCATCCGCGACGCGCGGACCGTCCGGGAGATGGAGGAACTGGGCGTCGAGCGGTTCGGCATGAACGCCGCCGCCGCGGTCGCCGCGGTCGCCGCCTACGACGCCGAGGTGTCCCGATGAGCTTTCCCGTCATGACCAGCACGACGCTCCGGCCCGCCGAGGCGCCCACCCTGTACTTCATCGGGGTGACCACCGGCCGGTCGTCGATCCAGAAGGTGTTCCCCCGCTGGGCCGGGCGGCTCGGCCTGGACGGCGCCCGCTTGCAGGGCGTCGACCTGCCCCTGCACGCCGACCCCGGGGAATACCGGCGGGTCGTGGAGTTCATCGCCTCCGACGAGCTGAGCATGGGCGCCCTCGTCACCACCCACAAGATCGACCTCTACCGGGCCTGCGCCGACCTGTTCGACATCGTCGACCCGCACGCGAAGATGATGGGCGAGACGAGCTGCCTGTCCAAGTCCGAGCTCGGCCTGGTCGCGCACGCCAAGGATCCGATCTCCAGCGGGCTCGCGCTGGACGCCTTCATCCCCGCGGGACACTGGGCCGCCACCGGCGCCGAGGCGCTCAGCATGGGCGCCGGGGGCTCCACCATCGCCATCACGTGGTACCTCAGCCGTCCCGAGCGCGGCGCCGACCGCCCCTCGCGGATCGTCGTGACGAACCGCTCGCAAGAACGCCTGGACCACCTGCGCGCCGTCCACGAGCGGCTCGGCACCGACACGCCCTTCGACTACGTCCTCGCCCCCGAGACCCCGCGCAACGACGCCGCCGTCGCCGCGCTGGCCCCGGGCTCCCTCGTCGTCAACGCCACCGGCCTCGGCAAGGACGCCCCCGGCTCCCCGCTGGGCGACGCCGCGCGCTTCCCCCGCGGCGGCCTGGCGTGGGACCTGAACTACCGCGGCGACCTGGTCTTCCTGCGGCAGGCGCGCGCCCAGCGCGAGGAACGCGACCTCCACGTGGAGGACGGGTGGACCTACTTCCTGCACGGGTGGACACAGGTGATCGCGGAGGTGTTCCATATCGCAATCCCGGAGACGGGGCCCGAGTTCGACACCCTGTCCGAGCTGGCCCAAGCTACCCGTTAGGACGACCGGTCATGAACCAGACAGAACTCGCTCCACCCACGTCGAGCGAGACGCTCCTCGAACGCATCACCCGCGCCATGCCGACCATGCGGAAGTCCGAGCGCAAGGTGGGCGACGTCGTGCTCGCCGACCCCGCGCGGGCGATGAACTTCACCATGGCCGAGTGCGCGGAGGCCGCCGGGGTCAGCGAGCCCACCGTCATGCGCTTCTGCAGCTCCATCGGCTGTGAGGGCTTCCAGGACTTCCGCATCCAGCTGGCCCAGACCATGGCGCTCGGCCTCCCGGTCACCCACTCGGCCATCGCCCCGGCCGACAACACCGCCGACCTGGCCGAGAAGATCTTCAACCACACGATCAGCAGCCTCGACCGGGCCAGGCGCAACCTCGACCTCGGCAGCGTGGAGCGGGCGATCCAGGCCCTCCTCGCGGCCGACCAGGTGCTGTTCGTCGGCTTCGGCGCCAGCGGCATCATCGCCCAGGACGCCCAGCAGAAGTTCCCGCTGTTCGGCATCCCCTGCGACGCCCCGGCCGACTTCCACCAGCAGTTCATCGCCGCATCCATGATGGGCGGGTCCCGCGCCGTCATGTTCGCGATCTCCAACACCGGGCACACCGCGGAGACGCTGACCGTGGCGCGGGCCGCCAGGAACGCCGGAGCGACCGTCATCGCCCTGGTCGGCAGCGACAGCCCCCTGTCGGAGCTGGCGGACATCACGCTGAAGGCGAGCACGTTCGAGGACACCGACGTCTACACCCCCAGCACGAGCCGCCTGGCCGGGCTGGTCGTCGTCGACATCCTGGCCACCGGCGTCGCGCTCCGGCGCGGCCCCGAGCATCTGGAGAGGATCAGCCGGATGAAGAGCCGGCTCGCCACCATGCGCCACGAGGTCGCCGACGACCCCCGCCGTCCCCGCGTCGTGGGCGAGCAGGCGTGAACGAGACGGTCCTCGCCCTGGACCTCGGCACCGGCGGGTGCAAGGCCTCCCTCTGGACGGCCGCCGGCACCTGCCTGTCGGAGGCCGTCACCGGCTACCCGACCCGGCACCCGGCGGTGGGCTGGAACGAGCAGCGGCCCCGCGACTGGTGGGACGCCGCCGTCTCCTCCACCCGCGCGCTGCTGGAACGCGTCCCGGGGGCGCGGATCGCCGGGATCGCGCTGTCCGGGCAGAGCCTCGGCGCGGTGATGCTCGACGGGCACGCCGAGCCGGTCCAGGAGTCCACCCCCATCTGGTCCGACGCGCGGGCGGCGGCCGAGGCGGCGGAGTTCTTCTCGGCCGTCCCCGAGCACACCTGGTACGCCACGACCGGCAACGGCTTCTCGCCCGCCCTCTACCCGATCTTCAAGGCGATGTGGTTCCGGCGGCACGTCCCCGACGCCTGGCGGCGCGCCCGCGTCCTGGTCGGGTCGAAGGACTACGTCAACCACCGGCTGACCGGTGTCCTGGCCACCGACCACTCGTACGCCTCCGGCAGCGGCGCCTACGACCTGGTCGCGCGCCGCTACGACACCGCCTTCCTGGACGCGGCGGGTCTCGGCGCGGACGTGTTCCCGGAGATCATGGAGGCCACCGACACCGTCGGGACGGTCACCGCCGAGGCCGCCGCCGCGCTGGGCGTGCCCGTCGGCACCCCGGTCCTCGCCGGGGCGGTCGACAACGCCTGCATGGCCCTCGGATCGCGCGGCACCGCGCCCGGCCGGGTCTTCGCCTCGCTCGGCTCCTCCAGCTGGATCACCGTCACCGCGGAGCGGCCCGTGCTCGACGCCGGCTCGCGCCCCTACGTCTTCACGCACGCCGTGCCGGGGCTCTTCATCAGCGCGCTGTCCACCTTCAGCAGCGGCACCAGCATCGCCTGGCTACGCGACCTGATCGCACCCGGCACGGAGATCGGCGACCTCGTCAGCGAGGCGTGCCAGGCCCCGCCGGGCTCCCGGGGCGCCCTGATGCTGCCCATGCTCAGCGGCGGCACCCCCGCGGAGGGCGGCCCGGCGGCACGCGGGGTGCTCATGGGCCTGGACCTCGCGCACGGGCGCGCCGACCTCGCCCGTGCGGGACTGGAGGGCGTCGCCTTCGCGCTGCGCCGCGGCCTCGACACCATGCGGAGCCTGGTCGACTGCGAGCCCGAGCTGCTGATCTCCGGCGGCGGGAGCCGGCACCCCGGGTGGAACCAGATCTACGCCGACGTGCTGGGCGCGCCGCTGGTGCGCACCGCCGTCGACCGGCAGGCCGCGACGCTCGGCGCCGCCGCCGTCGCGTTCGTCGGCCTCGGCCTGTGGCCCGGCTTCGACCGGGCCGACACCCCGCACGTGCCCGTCGAGCGCTACGAGCCCGATCCCGCCGCGCGGGACGCCTACGAGCCCGCCCGCCGCCGCTTCGACGCGGCCGTACGGGCCCTCGCCGACCTGCAGAACAGCGCGGTCCCCGGGCCGGACCCGGGTGACGCCGCATCCCCCGGATCGCCCCCCGATCCCTCACCCCCAGGAGACCACCGTGGATGAGCTCCCGCTCGTCGTCATCACCGGCGCGAGCTCGGGCATCGGCGCCGCCGCCGCCCGGGTGTTCTCGGCCGCCGGCCACCCCGTGCTCCTGCTCGCCCGCCGGGCGGAGCCGATGGAGGCCCTCGGCCTGCCGCGCGCCCTCTGCGTCGCGGCCGACGTCACCGACACCGCCGCGGTCGCACGCGCGATCACCCGGGCCGAGGCCGGGTTCGGCCCCGTCGACCTGCTGGTCAACAACGCCGGGATGATGTCGCTGGCCCCCGTGGTCGATCTCGACCCCGGGCACGTCCAGCGCATGTTCGATCTCAACTGCGTCGTCCCCGTGCTGCTCAGCCGGCTCATCCTGCCCGGCATGCTGGCGCGTCGCGGGGGGACCATCATGAACGTCGGCTCCATCGCGGGCAAGACCCTGTACGGCGACCACACCGTCTACTGCGGTACGAAGTACGCCCTGCACGCCATGACGGAGGGCCTGCGCCGGGAGACCGCCCCGCACAACGTGCGCGTGATGCTCGTGGCACCCGGCATGGTCGACACCGGCCTGCTCGGCAACACCGGGGAGGGCGAGGTGCTCGACGCCTACCTCGCCTACAAGAAGTCCATCGGCGGCGGGCTCGTGGCAGAGGACGTCGCCGCGGCCATGCTGCACGCCTACCGGCTGCCGCAGCACGTGAACCTGCGGGAGGTCGTCGTCGCCCCCACGGTCCAGGACGCCTGACCCATGACGACCGACCGGTGCGAACCCCGCATCCTGATCACCTCCCGATCCTTCTCCTCCGGCACGGTCGACCTGGTCGAGCGGCTGCGCCTGGCCGGGTACGCGGTCGAGCGCTCCGGCGCGACGCACGACCTCGCCGAGCTGCGCGGCCCGCTGCGGTACGCGACCGGCTGGATCGCCGGGACCGGGCCCATCACCGAGGGCCACCTGGAGGCCGCCCCGAACCTGCGTGTGATCGCCCGCTACGGCGCCGGCGTCGACGCCGTCGACCGCGGCGCCGCCGCCCGCAGGGGCATCGTCGTCACCAACACCCCCGGTGCCAACGCCCAGGCCGTCGCCGACCACACCCTCGCGCTGATGCTCGCCGCGCTGCGCGGCGTGGTGCGCGGCAACGAGCGCGTACGCGCCGGCGACTGGGGCGTGTGGCAGTCACGCGAGCTGAGCGGCACCCGGGTCGGCGTCGTCGGCCTGGGCCGGATCGGCAGGGAGGTGGTCGCCCGCCTGGCCGGACTCGGCTGCGAGGTGCTCGGCCACGACCCGTACCTGCCCCCGGCGGACCTCGCCCTCCTCGGGGTCGAGGCGGCCTCCCCGGAGCGGATGGCCGCCGAGTGCCACGTCGTCACCCTGCACGCCCCGGGCGGGACGCCGCTGGTCGACGCGGCGTGGCTGGCGCGGATCGGCGAGCCCGTCACCCTCGTCAACACCGCCCGCGGCGACCTGGTGGACGAGTCCGCGCTCGCCGCCGCCCTGCGCGCGGGACGGGTCGCCGCCTACGCGGCCGACACCCTGCGGGTGGAGGGCGGGCACACCGACAGCCCGCTGCTCGCGCCCGACCTGCGCGAGCGCGTGATCGTGACCCCGCACCTGGCCGCCCAGACCGTCGAGGCGGTCGACCGGATGGGCCTGGCCGCCGTCGACGACCTGCTGCGGGTGCTCGACGGCCGCGTACCGGCCAACCTCGTCCCGCCGCCCCGCTCGTGAGCGGGCCCCTCCCCGGCGCGGACGCCGTGATCCGGACGGTGCTGGGCGACGTCCCGCCCGGCCGGCTGGGGCGCACCGACTACCACGAGCACCTGTTCCAGGCGACGCCGCTGCTCTCGGGGGACGAACTGGACGACGAGGAGCGCAGCGCCGCCGAGGCCGGCCTCCTGCGGGCCTCCGGCATCGACGCGATGATCGACGCCACCCCCTGCGCGCTGGGCCGCGACCCGGCCGCCGTCGCCCGGATCAGCCACCGCACCGGCCTGCGCGTGGTGATGACCACCGGTGCCCACCGCCTCGACCACTACGGGCCCGACCACTGGATCACCCGCCTGTCCCCGGACGACCTCGCCGCCCTCTTCACCCGCGACCTCCTGCACGGCGTGCCCGCCCGTGACCGGCCCCCGGGCCGGGCGGGCGAGACCCCGGCCGCGGGACCGGACGGGGAGCCGGTCCGGGCGGGGGTGCTGAAGGCGGGGATCGGGTACTGGTCGATCGGCGCGTTCGAACGGCGCGTGATCGAGGCCGTCGGAGAGGCGCACCGGCGGACCGGGGCGCCGGTCATGGTGCACCTGGAGCACGGGAGCGCCTCGTTCGAGGTGCTCGCGCTGCTCCGGGAGAACGGGGTCGCCGCCGGCCGCGTCGCGCTGGCCCACATCGACCGCAACCCCGACCCCGGCCTGCACGCGGAGCTGGCGGCGGCCGGCGCCTACCTCGGTTACGACGGCGTCGCCCGCCATCGCGGGCATCCCGACTCGGTGCTGCTCGACTGCCTGTGCGAGGTGGCCGCCCGCGGTGGGGCCTCCCGGCTGCTGCTGGGAGGCGACGTCGCGCGCCGCACCCGCTACGTCGCCTACGGGGGCATGCCCGGCCTCGGCTACCTGGGGGAGCGGTTCCTGCCCCGGCTGCGCGAGCGGGCCGGCGAGGCCCTGGAACGTGCGATCCTCGTCGACAACCCCGCGCGCCTCCTCGCCCGGCGCGCGGTGCCGAACCCCGCCCGACCAACCGGCTGAGCGGCCACGGCCGCCGGTCGGAACCCCCGGCCTCAGCCGGGAGGACATCACGAGGAAGAAGACCGGTCATGGCCCTGTTCGACATGCCGCTGGAGCAGCTGAGGACGTACACGCCCGAGCGGGAGGAGCCCGCCCGGTTCGACGCGTTCTGGCGCGAGACGCTGGACCTGACCCGCGCCTTCCCGCTCGACCCGGTGCTCACACCGCGGCGGACCCCGCTCGACCTGTTCGACGTGGCGGAGATCGGGTTCTCGGGCTTCGGCGGCCACCGCGTCGGCGGCTGGTTCATCCGGCCCCGGGACGCGGCGGGGCCGCTGCCCTGCGTGGTCCGCTACCTGGGCTACGCGATGGGACGCGGGTTCCCGCACCAGTGGCTCGCCTACCCGGCCGCCGGATGCGCCACGCTCGTGATGGACACCCGGGGCCAGGGCGGCGGATCGGGGGTTCCCGGCCACACCCCCGACCCGGTGGGCGGCAGCACGCCCGAGGTGCCCGGGTTCCTCACCCGGGGCCTGAACAGCCCGGAAGACTACTACTACCGGCGTGTCTACGCCGACGCGGTCCGCGCGGTGGAGGCCGCGGCGGCGCTGCCCGGCGTCGACCCGGACCGGATCGTCGTGGCGGCGGGCAGCCAGGGCGGCGGCGTCGGGCTCGCGGTGGCGGGGCTGGTCTCGCCGTCGCTGCGGGCCGTGATCCTCGACCTGCCGTCGCTGATCCTGTTCCGCAGGGCGACCGAGATCAGCAACGTGGGCTCGCGTGCGGAGATCGCCGAGTACCTGCGGACCCACCGCGGGCGCGTCGAGGAGGTCTTCGAGGTGCTCTCCTACTTCGACGGGGTCAACTTCGCGGCCCGCGCCACCGTCCCCGCCTGGTTCTCCGCCGCCCTGATGGACCAGGTGTGCCCGCCGTCGACGGTCTTCGCCGCCCACAACCACTACGCCGGGCCCCGGCGGATCCGTGTCTGGCCGTACAACGGCCACGAGGGCGGGGGCGGGGAACAGGAGGAGGCCAACCTCGCCCTGGTCCGTCGCCTGGTCCTCGACGGCGAGTGACCCGGAGCCCGGCCCGCACCGGGCCGGGCTCCGGGCGTTTCGGTCAGGGGGTGACCAGGTTCAGCTTCGCGTCGTCGATGAACGCGGTGTTGTCACCGGTCGTCGTGGTGGCGGTGAACGTGATGGCGTGGGTTCCCGCCGTCGCCGTGAAGCTTTCCGTGGTGAAGGGGGCGAACTCCGCCGTCGACGGCGTGTAGGTGCCGATGACCTTGTCGTCGAAGGAGACGGTGAACGTCTGGAGCCCGCCGAACCCCTGCCTCCTGGCGGCCCGGAAGCTCAGCGTGTAGGTCCCGGCGGAGAAGGCCATCTCCTGGGTGAACGTGCCGGGCACACCGTCCCGGGTCTGCAGGTAGGCGGTCTGCACCCCCTCCGGCGCGGTGGCCGCGCCGAACTGGCTGCCGTTGCGCTGCACGCCGGCGCGGCTGTTGAAGGTCCAGCCGTCCGTCATCGGCCCGGGTTTGATACCGGGCGTCGGCGGTGACTCGAACCCCGTGTTGATCAGGCTGGGCGCCTCGGGCGGTCTGGGCAGCCCGATGCGGACGGCGTCGATGAAGGCCGTGTTGTCGCCCGTCGTGGTCGTCGCGACGAACGCGACGGTGTGGCGCCCGCCGTCCGTCTCGAAGCTCGCCGTCTGGTAGGTGAGGTAGGTGCCGGAGTTCGCGATGTACGTCCCGATGACGGTGTCGTCGAAGTAGACGTCGAACTTCTGGAGCCCGCCGAAGCCGCGCTTGGCGGCCTTGAAGGTCATCGAGTACGTCCCGGGCCTGAAGTTGATCTCCTGGCTGAACCGCCCCGACACCCCGCCGTCGGTCTTGAGGTAGGCCGTCTGCACACCGTCCGGGGCCGCGGGGGCGCCGAACGGCCCGGCGTTGTTCTGCACGCCGGCGCGGCTGTTGAAGGTCCAGCCGTTGGTGAACGGGCCCGGCCGCGCGGTCGCGGTGGCGGGCTTCTCGAAGCCCGCGTTGTAGACCGTGACCAGCGGCGTCTCCTCCGGGATCTCCGGGTTGACGTAGCACCGCTTGTCCACGCCGGGGATCGGGTCGCCGCCGAAGTTCCCGGCCGTGCACTCGACGCCGTCGGTGAAGGTCTTGTAGGTGAACAGGCCGTCCGCGCCGAAGGCGACGCTCGCCTCGCCCTCGAAGTGGCACCGGCCGCCCTCGTACATGCAGAACCGGTAACCGTCGGGGGCGCTGCTGATCTGGAGAATCTTGTACACGCCGTCGGCCAGGCCCGAGTCCTTCATGCCGGACCTCACGGCCAGGGCCCGCACGCGGGTGGTCGCGGCCTCCTTGAGGATGATCGGCCGGACGTAGACCGGGGACGCGGTGGTCGGGACCGACCCGTCCGTGGTGTAGTGGATCGTGGCGCCGGGCGTCGCCGTCGTGATCGAGACCGCCTCCGCCGAGTCGTAGACGCCGTCCTCGAGGCTCAGCGCGGGGACCTCGACGGTGTCCTTCCGCGAGGCGGGCACCACCGTCACCAGCGCCACCCCGTGGCCGTCCGGGTCCTTCCTGCTGGTCGCCTTGACGGCGACGGTCCTCTGGGTGGTCACCACGGGGGCGTGGAAGACGCCGCCGGGGGTGACGCGGCCGTTGCCGGCGCCGGCGACGCTCCAGGTCACCCCGGCGCGGTTGTCGAGGACGGACGCGTTCAGCTTCAGCGCCTTGCCCGAGGTGACCTGCGCGGTCAGCGGGGTGACCTTCACCTGGGTCTGGGGCGGCGCGGTGGTGTAGACGGCCACCGTGTAGCCTGCGCCGATCCCGGGGTCGGTGAAGGACGTTCCGGCCCTGAACGCGCCGCTTGCGGCCGGCAGCAGCGCGTGCCCGGTGCGGGCCACGTCGTCCTGGTAGACGAACCTGTGGAAGGTGCGGCCGATGTGCCGGCCGCCGAAGTCGAACGTGACGTTCTTCGCCGCACCGGCCTTGCTCTCCAGCACGATCGTCCACTGGCCGTCCTCGGTGCGGAAGGCGGCGGCGCGCAGGTCGGGGGAGCCGGTGTCGACGGCGATGACGTCGCTGCGCTCGGGCACGTAACGCATGAGCAGGCCGGCCGAGTAGAAGCTCCGGCTCGGCTCCAGGCCCAGCAGGAGGGAGTCCCACAGGGTGTACGTGCCGTTGGTGTCGCCGTCGGGGTCCTTGGTGTGCACCCCGGTCATCTGCCAGACCAGGGCGGAGGTCAGCCCTTCGTTCGCGGCCTTGATGACGTGGTTGGCGAAACCGGAGTCCCAGCCGCTCGTCAGGGGGTCGGACCACCCGAACTCAGTCATGTGCACCGGTTTCGTGCCGGCCGCCTGCCTGCGGCTGGCGATCTCGGCGCTGAGGTGCTCGTACGAGGCCCCGTAGACGTGGAAGCCGTAGCCGTCGATGTGCTCGCTCGCGTTGGCCGCCATGTACTGCGTCCAGGTGTGGTCCACCTCCTCGGGCGCCCAGATCTCCACCAGGTCGCGCAGGCCGTCCGCCTTGAGCCGGTCGCCGGTCCTGGCGACCATGGCCGCGTAGTACGCCTTCTGGTCGCCGGGGGCCTCGAAGTCCCAGCTCCCGTTGGGCTCGTTGTAGAAGGTCAGGTACTTGACGTTGTCGTAGCCCCGGTTCCGGATCAGCTCCTCGAGCGCGGCGGAGGCGGACGCCGCGTAGGCGTCGAGGTCGGCGGGGGCGCTGATGTAGGGGTCGACGCCGGGGATCACGAACCAGTCGTGGACCTTCTCGCCGACCTTCCACCCGAAGTTGAGCTCGACCTCGGTGCCGACCTCCTTGAGCACGTCCAGATACTTGTAGAAGGCGAGCATCCGGTCGCTGTCCCAGGTGTAGCGGCCCTTCTCGGGCTCCATCCAGTCGATCTGGAACCACACCCGGGCGATCTTGGGTTTGATCGTGAGGATGCGCTTGCGGTCCATCTCCCAGTCGGCCTCGTCGTAGCCGTACTGGGTCGAGCCCTCCATGAGGTTGCCGGGGATGATGTTCACCCCGACGCCCCGGAAGCCCCGCTGCACCACCGAACCGGGGTCGATCGTGACGGTGTGCGCCGCCGGGGCGGTCGCGGCGGCGCCGGCCGACACCGGGGCGGCCGTTCCGAGGGGGAGCAGCAACGCGGCGGCCAGCGCGGCCAGGCGGGCCGTGACGCCGGTCGCGGGCGGGAGATCCATTCTTCTCGCCGTCCTTCCGTGTGAAGAGGGGTGATCGGCGGGTGGGGGATCACAGGGTGCGGTCGCGCGGTTCCGCGCCGTGCGGTGTCCTCGTCGGCGCCGATGGTGTGACGGACGCGGGGCGAGGCCTCTCGCCCTGCCCGGACCGCCCGGGTGCGGGCCGTCCGGTCAACCGTCCGGAAATGAACGGTAATGTAAGGATCCTGTCATTACAACCATGCAACCGGAGAGTGAAACGGAACCCGGTCCGTTGATCGGAGTGTGGCCGGAGGCGCGATAGTCTCAGGTCTCATGATGAGCCGAGCGACCAGCATCGATCGCTCCTCGCCCATTCCGCTGTACTACCAGCTCAAGTCGCTGCTGACCGACCAGATCGAGCGGGGTGTCCACGCGCCCGGTGACCGGCTCCCCGGCGACCACGAACTGTGCGCCCGGTACGACGTCTCGCGCACCGTCGTCCGGCAGGCGCTCGCCGAACTGGAGCTCGAAGGCCTGATCCACCGGGTGCGCGGCCGGGGGACGTACGTCTCGCCCCCCAAGGCCGCCCAGGGCCTCGTGCAGTCGCTGACGGGGCTGCACGAGGAGGTCACGACCCGTGGCGCGACGATGCGCAGCGACGTGCTGACCCTCGAGGTCGTGCCCGCGCCGGCGCACGTGGCCACCGAGCTGAGGGTCGCCCCGGGCACCCCGGTCGTCTTCCTGGAGCGGGTGCGCCACGTCGACGGGGAGCCCTGGGTCTACACGACGACCTACCTGCCCGCGGCGGTCGCCCCCGGGCTGGAGGCCGAGGACCTGACGTTCGCCTCGCTCTACGACCTCCTGGAGCGCAAGTACGGCGTCGTGCTCTCCCACGGCCACCGCTCCATCGAGGCCATCCTCTCCACGCCCGAGATCGACGCGCTCCTCGGCATCGGCCCCCGGGCGCCCCTGCTGGTGCTGCGGAGCATCAGCTACGACGAGTCGGGGCGGGCGGTGGAGACCTTCGTCTCCTACAACCGGGCCGACCGCAGCCGCTTCGAGGTCGACGTCGCCCGCGCGCCCGGACCCCGGCACCCTCCCGCCGGCTAGTCAGCCTCCATCACCAGCGGTGGGAGCACGAATCGGCGTATCACGTACTACGCCACACCCTCATGAACGGGCGAGTCCTGCGCTCCGGTGACCCCGCCGGACTCGAGCAGGAGATGTGGTCGCCACTGACGCTCCACCAGTCGCTGCGCACGGTGACAGTGGACGCCGCCGAGTTCCCGGCCGGTATCGGTGTCGAAGGCACCGGCCGGGAACTCGGCGGGCGGCGTGGAGGCCGAATCGCCGGACGCTACACGATTTCTTCCGGCTTGAGAGCGGGTGACCGCCGGAAGGTGATGAGGCTGACCAGGGCCAGCACGGCGAGGTTGAGGACCAGCGCGAATATCCCCACGTTGAGATGGAGCAGCGGGGACGGAAGGAACGGCGCCACGTCGGCCATGCTCAGGCCGTTCACGGTCAGATAGACGATGGCCCCGGTTCCGGCCAGCATCCCGGCGGCGGCGCCCCAGTCGTTGGCCGGGTTCCTGGGCAGCAGGCTGAGGAACAGCGCGGGGGCGAGCTGGGTGACCAGCGCGTAGGCGAGCAGCAGCAGATTCACGATCGCCGCGCCGTCGTTCAGCGCGAGGTAGATGGTCACCGCTCCGACGCAGGGCACCATGAGCCGGGCCACCCGGCCGATGTCGGCTCCGGGCCGCAAGGGCTTGTACACATTGTTGGCGATCAACGCGGATGTGGTGTTCAGCAGCATCGCCCCGGGCACGAGCGCGGCCAACAGCCCGGCCCCGCCGACCAGGCCGATGACCACGGGCGGCAGCGACTCCTTGGCCAGTCGCAGCAGCGACAGGTCGGCCTGGCCCGCGGGCAGCCCGGGCACGGCCAGCACGGCGGCGAAGCCGGCGAAGAACACGAACAGCAGGAACAGCTGGTAGAGGGGGAAGACGACGGCGTTCTTCCTGAACGTCGACTCCTCGCGCGCCGAGAACGTGGCCGCGAACAGATGCGGCCACATGTAGAAGCCGAGAGTGGACACCACCACCGTCGAGATGTACCAGGAGACGCCCAGGTCATCGGTGTGCAGTGCGGCGAATCGCGGACGTGCGGCCTCGATCGCCGCGAACAGGTCACCGAAGCTGCCGAAGTACCGCAGCGGCAGGTAGATCCCCAGGAACCCGACTACGATCACGATCAGGATGTCCTTGACGACCGAGGTCCACGCCGCGGCGAAGAGCCCGGACAGCGTCACGTAGCCGGTGAGCAGGACGCCGCCGATCACGATCGCGGCGGATGAGGGCACCGCCCCGTACGACGCCTCGGCGACGATGATGCCGAGGCCTTTGAGCTGCAGCACGAGGAACGGCACCATACCGGCGACACCGATGACCGTGACCACGACGCCGAGGCCACGGCTGTTGTACTTCCGGATGAAGAAGTCAGCCTGTGACACCAGGTCATGATCTTTCGCATACCGCCATAGCACGGGCAGGAGCCAGTACGAGACGACGTAGGCGAGAGTCACGTACGCGAGGATGTAGTACGCCGCGCCGCCGTTGCCGTAGACGAACCCGCTGATGCCGAGGAAGGTCGTCGTCGTGTAGATCTCCCCTGCCATCAGAAGGAAGACGAACACCCCGCCGAGCGAGCGCCCGCCCACGGCCCATCTCTCCAGGCTCATGGCGCTGCGCCCGCGTGCCCGGATGCCGAGGTAGACGGCCACGCCCAGAGCCAGGACCATCAGGGCGAGCGAAACGATCACTGCTCGGCCTCCTCACGGTTCGCCGGGTCGAGCCGGTACACCCCTGCCATGCAGGCCGAGGTGACGACGATGGACAGGCTCAGCCAGAACAGCAGGAACGGCAGCCCGAGCACGTACGGCTCGACGCGGTTGACCCATGGGACCGCGCCCAGAAAGAGCGCGAACGGCACTGCGGCCAGGATGAAACGCAACCACATGGGCCCTCTCCTCATCCGGAAGTCAGGAAGGCGGTACGGAGGTATACGGCGGTGGCGGTGGCCATGTCGTCGATGGACACCCACTCGTCGAGGCTGTGCGCCTGGGCCAGCGAGCCAGGGCCGAACAGAGCCACCGGCGAGCCGAAGTACGCCGCGTCGGAGCTGGCCGGGAACCCGTGCGGAGCGCAGTCGGGGACGTGGCTGAGCTGGGCCGCGACCCGCAGCGTCTCGGCCAGCCAGTGGCCCGCAGGCAGTTCGTAGGCCTCGACGGTCCACCACGCGTCGCCGATCGACCACGTTCCCGGCTCCAGGCTCGCGACCAGTTCGGCGCGGGCGCCGGCGGGGCTCTCGCCCGGCAGCAGGCGGCGGCTGAACTGGATGCGGCACTCGGAGGGCACGATGTTCGGTTTCGTGCCTCCCTCGATGACGCCGACGTTCACCGTGGCAGGGCCCAGCAGCGGATGCCGTCGCGAGTCGAGCGCGCGCTGGTGGTCGTCGAACATGCCCAGCAGCCGTGCCGCCGACAGGATGGCGTTGCTGCCGTGCTGAGGGACGCTTCCGTGTGTGGCCAGCCCCTCGACCCGCAGCTCATAGGCCGCGAGCCCCTTGGTGGCCAGGCAGAGTGTCAGCTCGGTCGGCTCGCCGATTATCACCGCGTCGGCGCGGAGTCCGCTCGCGCCGAGCGCTTTGGCGCCTTCTTGGCGGTATTCCTCGTCGCCCACACCCGCGATCAGCAGGTCTCCGGAGAGCCTGATCGACTGCGCGGCCAGGACCTCGGCCACCTCCAGGTAGCAGGCGAGCGCGGCCTTCATGTCACAGGCACCACGGCCGTAGACCTTGCCGTCGCGTACGAGACCGGTGAGCGCCTGCGGGTACCCCGTGGTCTCCACCGTGTCCATGTGGCCGGCGAACATCAGTGACCTGCCCGCCGACGTGCCGGGCAGTCGCGCCAGCGCGTTGTAGCGGCCCGGGGCGTACTCGTCGACGTCGCACGTCCAGCCGAGCTTCCGGAGCCGGTCGCGGAGGTAGGCCGATACCTGCTTCTCACCCTCCTCCTCGTCGTCCGGCACCTTACCGAAGGGGTTCACGCTGGGTAGTTCGATGAGCTCGCAGAGAGTTCTCGCCAGCCGGTCGCGGTCGATCTGCTCGACGCAGCGGACCAGCTGCTCGGGGGGTGGGACATCCATGGATATGCTCCTCTGTCCGAATCTGGACAGTATTGTATCGATCGATCTATTCAGTGACTAGAGCGTCCTGTGGTCCGAAGGAGGCGGCCCTTGCCGGAACGCGCCGGCCGGAATCGCGAGCACGTCCGACCTCGATGCCCGGCAACCGCGGTGACCGGCGCGGCCACGGCCGGGCACGTGGAAGCGCCGTTCGCCTCGCTCCGTGCGGCGGTGGCCGCCCGCCACCCGTCTATCACCGGTTTTCTTCATCTCTGCGGCCTGGGGCTGATAAGAGATCGGTAAGACCGTACTGTCATGGGGCACCTACAGTGCGTGACTTTCGTCAGGCTGGAGGGGCGGATGCGACAGGGGAGGCGCTATGCACGGTGAGCACGACCGCACTCACGGCCATGGCCTCAGCGCGAGACCGCGCGGGCGTATGCCGTACAGCGACCTGCCGTACGGGATGCCGCCGGGTGCCCCGGGACCGCCGGAACCATCGGGACCACCGGCACCACCTGGACTTCCGGGACCGTCGCGCCCGGCGCGGCCCGCGGAGTCCTCGCGGCCGGAGGAGCCCCTGGAGTCGACGCAGCCCATGGAGCCGGTACGGCCGCCGGTGCGGCCGATGCGGCTCGTCGCGCCCGCCCGATCGGCGCAACGGGCCCCGCGGGGCGTGGGACGGCAGGGTCCGTCGCGGGGGGAGCAGCGGGAAGTCCGGGCGGGGGAGAGGCCGGCCGGGACGGACCGGCGGTGGGAGGGGCCGGCAGGGCGGGATCGGCCGGC
Organism: Streptosporangium fragile; assembly: GCF_039534445.1. NCBI lineage: Bacteria > Bacillati > Actinomycetota > Actinomycetes > Streptosporangiales > Streptosporangiaceae > Streptosporangium > Streptosporangium fragile. Next base: position 17,673 of record NZ_BAAAVI010000062.1, read on the forward strand.
CGGCCGCTGGGAGGCGGTCGGCCGGATGGGGGACGGCTGGGCGGCGGACCGCCGGGATCCGGGCGGCTGGGACGCGGATGCCACGGGCGGCTGGGCGGCGGGCGGCTGGGCGGCGGATGCCACGGGCGGCTGGGCGGCGGATCGCCGGGATCCGGGCGGCTGGGAAACGGAGGGCGGGGACGACTGGACGGACCGCCGGGACGCGGGCGGTGCCGTCGGATTCCCGCGGTCCGGCAGAAGGGCCTGGACGGACATCTCCAGCAGGCCGTTCTCCATGCCTCCGCCGCCCGGCCCGTGGCAGCGGCCGTGGAGGCGGATCTCACGCGAGCGACTCCTGCGGCCCGCGTTGATCGCCGGGTTCCTCGCCGCCGCCGGGGTGGGCATCTGGTCGTCGGGCTGGTCGCCGTTTCCCGGGCGGCCCACCGCGGGCGCGGCACCGGCCTCCGCGCCGGAGCGCGTGCCCGTCGGCCGCGACGTGCCGATCACTCCCGCACCCGGCGGTTCCGCCGCGCCGGGTGCTGCCCCCGGCGCTCCGGCGCCCGGCGGTACGGTGCCACCGGTCGCCTCCGCACCGCCCGGGTCCGGGAACAGTCCCCGGGCCTCGGCCAAGAAGGCGCGGAAGGCGGACAACGCCCGGAAAGCGGGGAAAGCAGGCAAAGCAGATAGAGCAAACAAGGCAGGCAAGGCGCGGAAGGCGCCGCGCAGTCGCGGTTCGGCGCACGCCCTCCCGGCGGAGGCCGCGCGCCCCGGGCAGTCCCGCCGGGAGAACCGGGCGGGGCAGGGCTCGCGGCACCGGGAGGGGCGCGGCGGGCATCGCTCGCCGGATGCCCGCGGCCGGTCCGGGCCGGGGGAGAACGAACGGTCACGGGGCCGGGGCACGGAGGCCCGGCGGCCCGGGACCGGGGGCGCGGAGGCCCGGCGGGTACGGCCGAGACCCGCGCCCGGCCCGGAGTCACCCGCGCCGGGGCCGGAGTCACCCGCGCCGGGACCGGCCGCGCCGGCGCCACCCGTGAACAGGCCACCCGAGCCCCGCGCCGACGGTGGCACCGGCACCGGCACCGGCGGCCTGTTCGCCGGGATCAGCGCCGCCTACGCCTGCCGCCACCTGCCGCCCGGCGACTGGCGGTACGCCTACTGCGTGCAGGTCTGGAACGACTACCGGCGCAGGAACGGCCTGCCGTAGCCGCATCCGCCCCGCCCCGCCCGGCGGGGCGGATGCGGCATCAGAAGATCGTCCCGGCGAACGGCAGCGCGTCGGTGCGGAACAGTTCGTCGGCCGCTTCGACCGCGCCGTCCCGGTGTACGGTCACCCGGCCGGCGCGGACGTGCTGCCACCAGCGCGAGCCCCCGAGGTAGAGCGCCCCGAGGGTCGCGACGTCCACCGACAGGTCGGCCGGGGCGTCGGTCCTGACCGCTCCCCCGGCGGTGATCGAATAGGAGCCGGTGTTCTCCGGCAGCAGGTCGTCGGTCACGGCCAGGACCACCGAACCCGGGCCCCGGTAGGCGCGGCTGTCCAGCGCCGCGGGCACGTCGAGGAGCCGCAGCCACGTCTCGTCGGAGACGGAGACCGTGCGGACGGCCCGTTCGTCGGTCAGCAGCACCGCGAGCGGGTCGTCGAGGGCGGTGAAAGGGAAGACGATCCGGTCGACGAGGTCGACCGCGAGCAGGTGCCGGATCAGCCCGGTGTACGCCTCCGGCGTGGTGGCCACGAAGTCGTCGACGACGATCGTGCGCTCCCGGCTGGTGAACCACTCGGCGGTGCCGATCGGGTGGTACCGGACGAACCCGTCTTCCGCGTCGGCCGGGCCGTGCACGGCGACGTAGGCGGGACCGGCCTCGCCGCCGTACCGCAGTTCCTGCAGCCGCCACCAGTGGCCGGGCCGGTGGATCGCGCCGGTCCAGGACACGTCGCCGGCCTCGTAGATCCGGGTGAGCAGTTTCCACGACGTGGCACCGTCGACGAGCCGTACCTGCCCGCCGCCGGGCACGGTGTCCCGCAGGCGGGCGTCCCGGCGGGAGAGCTCGCGCCGGGCGAACGAGCTCGCGACGCCGTACCCGAACCGCTCGTAGATCACCGCCTCGGACGCCCGCAACGTGGCGACGACCTCCCCCCGCCGCGCGAGGTCGATGAGCTGGTGCCGGAGCAGCGCCGTCACGATTCCGCGCCGCGTGTGCGTCGGCAGCACGCCGACATGGGTGACCGCGGCGTGCGGGACCCGCGCCCCGCCCGGCACGACGAGCCAGCCCGAGTACGAGTCGGTCGTGCCGGCCAGCTCTCCGTCGGCGAAGGCGCCGAGGGCCCGGCCCGGCTCGAAGAGCTGTAGGAGGTCGGTGCCGGGCGGAAGGGGCGGCAGGCCGACCATGGCCGTACGGAACACCGCGGCCGCCGTGAGGAGTTCGTCCTCGCGGACGAGGACTCGCACATCTGTCATGGTTGTTTCCTCGCTCGGGTGGGGGGCTGGGAGGGCCGGTCACGTGCCGCTGCCGTGCCGGGGGCTCGCGCCGTTCGCTCAGGTGGCGCCGGCCGGGTCCCGCAGGTGGGTGATGACGTCGACCACGAACGTCGAGATCACGAAGATCGCCGCTGCCAGGACGGTGGTGCCGATGACGACCGGGAAGTCACCCCCGACCGCGGCTTCGACGGCCAGGCGCCCGACCCCGTCGAGGCCGAAGATCTGCTCGGTCACGATGGCGCCCCCCATGATAGCGGCGAGTTCGAGCCCGCTCAGGGTGATGATCGGATTCAGGGCGGCCTTGAGCGCGTGGTCGAAGTGGACCCTGCGCTCGCTGACGCCTTTGGCGCGGGCGGTGCGGATGTAGTCGGAGCCCAGGACGTCGAGCATGTTCCCGCGCACCACACGCTGGAAGATCCCGATCTCGGCGATGGCGATCGTCAGCCAGGGCAGCGCCAGGTGCCGGGCCCATTCCACCGGGTCCTCGGTGATGCCGACGTAGCCGCTGCTCGGGAACCACCTGATGCCGTATGCCGAGAGCTTGAAGTACAGGAAGTACGAGAGCAGGATCCCGCTCAGGAAGGTGGGCACGGACAGGCCCGCGTAGGAGAGCGCGGAGAGGAACCGGTCCACCCAGGTGCCCGGTTTCCTGGCCGCCAGCACGCCCAGCAGGATCGAGAGCGTCATCCAGATGACGAGCGCGCCCAGCGCGAGGGAGAGCGTCACCGGCACCTTGGACAGGATCAGCTCGGTGACGGGGCGCTGCTGGCGGAACGAGTACCCGAGGGCGGGCGGCCAGTTGAACAGGCCCATCGGCGCGCCCTGGATGTCGGGCCCGCGGTACAGGTAGTGCCAGAGCTGCAGGTACCACGGCTCGTCGAGGCGCAGCGCCCGGGTGATCCCGTCCAGCGTCTGCTGGTTGGCGTTGCGCGGTGCGAGCACGGCCGCCGGGTTGCGGTAGGCGATGCGTGTGATCGCGAAGGTGATGACCAGCACGATCAGCAGGGTCGACACCGCGCGGGCCGCGTGGCCCAGGATCTGCCTTCTCATGGTGTGGTCCCTCTCATCCGTGATCGGGGTCGAGGACGTTGCGGATGCCGGTGCTGATCGCGTTGAACCCCAGCACGGTGATGAACATGGCGATGCCGGGCCCGAGCAGGAACCACGGCTGCACCTGGTAGAGCGACGACCGCTGCGCCTCCGCGATCATGTTGCCCCAGCTCGCCGTGGGCGCCTGGACGCCGACGCCGAGGAACGACAGGGTCGCCTCGGAGAGGATGTTCAGCGGGAGCTGAACCGCCCAGTACACCGCGACCACCGGCAGGACGTTGGGCAGGATCTCCCGCACGATGACGCGGCGACGGCTCGCGCCGACCGAGAGGGCCGCCTCGACGAAGGGCTTGTTGCGCAGCACGATGACCAGCCCCCGGGTCAGCCGGGCGAAGTACGTCCACGCGAAGAGCGAGATCACGATGATGACGAGCACGACGGGGTTCAGGATGGGCTCCCCGTCGCCGCCCCCGTTCAGCGCGACCAGGCTGAGCGCGGTCACCACGAAGGGGAAGGAGAGCGCGACGTCGATCCCCTGGGAGAGCAGCCGGTCGGTGCGCCCGGCGAAGAACCCGGCGATCAGCCCGACGGCCGTCCCGACGACGAGGGCGAGCGTGGTCGCGGGTATGCCGACCAGCAGGGAGATCCGGGCGCCGTACAGGGTCCGGATGAGGACGTCGCGGCCGTTGCCGTCGGCGCCGAGCAGGAAGTCGCCGTTCGGGCCGACCGGGAGCCCGCTCTCGCTGAGCGCCTCCGATCGGAACTGCTGGTTCGGGTCGTGCCCGGTGAGCGCCGCCGCGAGCGGCGCGAGCAGCGCCGACAGCACGATCACGCCGACCAGGACCAGGCCGACCTGCGCGGAGCGCTCGCGCAGGATCGCCCCGAGGACGGGTCCCGGGAAGCGGCGTGCCCGCCGGGAGGCGGGCGCCGGATCGCCGTCCGGCTCCCGCTCCGGCAGCGCGATGCGGGACGGCGGGCCGGACCCGGTGAGGGGTGCGTCCGGTGACGCGGTGCGGGACGGCGGGCCGGGTTCGGTGAGGGGTGCGTCCGGCGGCACGGTGCTAGACATGGGCCACCCGGCCCGTCCCGGGCCCGGCGCCCAGGTCGTGCGGATGGTCGTCCCCGTCCGGCGCGTGCGACTCCGGCACCTTCACGAGGCGTCCCCGGCCCGGGATCGAGGCGAGCAGCGTACGCGTGTACGGGTGCCGGGGGCCGGTGAACACCTGCCGGGTCGAGCCCTCCTCCACCACCCGCCCGTCCTTGAGGACGACGACCCGCTCGCAGAGGTCGGCCACCACTCCGAGGTCGTGCGAGATGAACAGGAAGGACACCCCCAGCTCCGCGCGCAGCCGCCGCAGGAGCGCGACGATCTGCGCCTGCGTCGTGATGTCGAGCGCGGAGACGGGCTCGTCGGCGACGACCACCGACGGCCCGAGCGCGACGGCACGGGCGATGGCGACCCGCTGCCGCTGTCCGCCGGAGAGCTGGGACGGGAACCGGTCCAGCACCGACGGGGGCAGTTCGACCCGCTGCGCGAGCGCTTCGACCCGGGCGCGGATCTGCGCGGCCGGGAGTTCCGTGTTCACCACGAACGGTTCGGCGAGCGTGGCGGCGATCCTGCGCCGCGGGTTGAGGCTTCCGTAGGGATCCTGGAACACGACCTGGATGGCGGGGCGCAGGCTCGCGTCGAGACGGGCCGGGCCGCCGCCCGCCTCGTTGTAGACCGCGCCGCGCAACGACACCGACCCGGCGGTCGGCCGGATCAGACCCGCGATGATCCGGCCGACCGTCGACTTCCCCGACCCCGACTCGCCGACGAGGCCGACGATCTCGCGCTCGCCCACGTCGAACGAGACGTCGGCGAGCGCGGTGAAAGAGTCCTTCCGGCCGCGGCGGCGGTAGCTCATGTGCACCGCGGAGACCGTCAGCAGCGGGCCCGGATCCGCGACCGGGCCCTCCGCCGGTCCCGCGGACGGGCTCGCGGCGGGTCCCGCGGCCGGGTCCGCGCCGTTCCCCGCCGTGTCGGCGGGCTCGTCCCCGGCGACCCCGTCCCCGGCGACCCCGTCCCCGGCGACCCCGTCCCCGGCGGGCCCGTGCCGTGCCGCGCCGAGCAGCGTCCTGGTGTACTCGTGCCGTGGCGCGGTGTAGATCCGGGACGCCGGCGCGGTCTCGACCGCCTCGCCGCCGCGCATCACCACGACGTCGTCGGCGATGTCGGAGACGACGCCGAGGTCGTGGCTGACGAAGATCAACGCTGTGCCGTGCGCCGCCTGGAGCCGCCGCAGCAGCTTCAGGATCGACGCCTGCACGGTCACGTCGAGCGCCGTGGTCGGCTCGTCGGCGATGATCAGCCCCGGGTTCAGCGCGACCGCCATGGCGATCATGACGCGCTGGCGCATCCCCCCGGAGAAGTGGTTCGGGTAGTCGTCGATCCGACGCTCGGGGTCCTTGATGCCGACCTCGCCGAGCAGGTCGAGCACGCGCCGCCGCAGGGGGCGCCGCCCGACCCGCTCGTGAGCGGTGATCGCCTCCGCGATCTGACTGCCGATGGTCTTGAGCGGGTGCAGGTTGCTCAGCGGGTCCTGGAAGACGAACCCGATGTGCCGGCCCCTGATCGCCCGGAGCTGCCCGGGCTTCAGCGTGGTCAGGTCCGTGCCACGGTACAGGGCCGAGCCCCGCACCGTGGCACGGGCCGGCAGCAGGCCGGTCGAGGCCAGCAGGGAGACGCTCTTGCCCGAGCCCGACTCACCGACGATCGCGAGTGTCCGGCCGGGCTCGACGGCGAAGGAGACGTCGCGGACCGCGGTGAACGCCCGATGCCGGTCTCGGAACGTGACACTCAGATTTTCCACAGAGAACAAGGCCATGGCCGTCGTCTCCCTTCCGGCTCGGCTCAGCTCACCGGCTCACGGCGATGTTCGTGATGTCGGCCTGGGTGGCCAGCGAGGACCAGGTCCAGTTGCGCACCCGATCGGAGGTGATCGCGATCTTGCGCTTCTCGAACAGCGGGATCCACGGAAGGTCGGCCGAGACCAGCTTGTCGGCCTTGGCCCAGATCGGCCCGGGGTCGTCCGAGGGGAACGCCTCCGCCGCGAGCTTGTTCAGCTCGGGGTTGTCGTAGCAGATGGCGTGGACGTTGCCGGTGCCGCAGGGGGCGGCGTCGGAGTTGAGCCAGCCGCCGAGCAGCATCCGGGTGCTCGGCCCCTGCCAGTCGGGGGCGAAGCTACTGCTCAGGGAGACGTCCCAGCGGCTCTTGGGGTCCTGCAGGTACCCGCTGAACTGGGCGACCGGTACGGGGATGAGGTTGAGCTCGATCCCGGCCTTCGCCAGGTCGGCCTTGAGCGTGACGGCGATCGTCTCGAACTGCGCGTTGACGCGGTAGACGGCGTCGAGCTTCAGCCCGTCCGGGTAGCCGGCCTCGGCGAGCAGTTGCTTGGCCTTGGCCGGGTCGCCGGCGTTGCCCGGCGTGGGGTAGGGGTCGAAGGACTCGTGCCCGAGGATCGTCGAGGTGATGATCTGCCCGAGCGGCTTCGCCGCGATCTTGCCGCCCTGCGCCTGGACGAGGTTGGCCTTGTTCACCGCGTACGCCAGCGCCTGCCGCACCTTCAGCTTGCGCAGCGCCTCCGCGCCGGGGGAGGTGACGCCGGGACGCGCGTTGAACGTGATGAAGTTGGCCGCCCCGCTGTCGGAGGAGTGCAGGTTGGGGTTGTTCTGGGCCTGGTACTGCTGGATGGTGGTGAGCGGCGGCACGTCGAGGTAGAGCGAGAGGTCGGCGTCGCCCGACTGGATCTTCTGCACCACCGCGTCCTCGCTGTTCGCGGTGAAGTCCACGACGATCTCGTCGGCGTACGCCTTGCGCGCCGGATCTCCCGCGTGGTTGTATCCGGCGACCTTCTTCAGCACGAGGCTCCGGCCGGGCTCATAGGAGCTGATCTGGTACGGCCCGCTGGAGGGGTAGTTCTTCCGGAACTCCAGCGAGTCGCCGATGTACTTGGCGGCGACCTCCTCGGGCAGCGGCGACACGAAGTTCATGGACAGGATGGCGAGGAAGTCGTAGTTCTTCGTGTCCGACGTCAGCACCAGCGTCTTGTCGTCCGGCGCCGAGACGCCGGAGATCTCGTGGCTGTCGATGAACGCCTTGGACTTCGCCGGATCGCCCACCGGGACCTTGGCGAACTCCTTGCAGTACTCGGTGAAGCCGGAGAAGGCCAGGTGGAAGTAGTTGATCGCGGCCACCTGCTTGTTCGGGTCGCAGAACCGCTTGATCCCGTAGACGAAGTCGCGTGCGACGATCTCACGGGTCGACGATCCGGAGTACTTGATGTTGTCGCGCAGGTGGAAGGTGTAGGTCTTGCCGTCGTCGCTGACGTCCCACGACTCCGCGAGGTCCGGCACCAGCTCGGTGTCGTCCTTGATGCCGGTGGGGCTGCCCGGGTAGGTGACGAGCTGGCGGGTCAGAGCCCGCATGATCTCCCACGAGTCGACGCTGTACCCGGTGAGCGGGTCGAGCGCGTCGAGGTCGGATTCCAGGGACGCGATGCGCAGGGTGCCGCCCGGGGTCGGCGCGGCCGTCGCGGCCGGCGCGGTGGCGCCCGCGCCGGCCATCGTCGCGGCGGTTCCCGAGCACGCGCTCAGCAGGGCGGCACCGGCCACCACGGTCAGCAATGGGCGGAACAGTGTTCGTGAGGGTGCCGTCTTCTTCTTCACGGGTGGATCTCTTTCAGGGGGGTTTCGGCCCGGCATGCCGGGGGTCGGGTCAGGGGAGAAGGCCGAGCGCGGTGCGGCCGACGACGTCGGGTACCGCGTCGGAGTCCGGGGGCGCAGCGTCCCGGTGCGCCGTCACCGGCTGGACGCGGGTGTCTGTCATGGTCTTCCTCGTCCGGAGCCGGTGGCCGGGTCGGCCGGATCCGCGAGCAGCCCCCGCGATCTCAGGAGGGCGGCGGCTCCTTCGGCGAACCAGTAGGCCTCCTCCAGGTGCGGCTGGCCGGAGAGGACGAAGTGGTCCAGGCCGAGCGCGTGGTACTCCTCGATACGGTCGGCGACCTCCTCGTGGCTGCCGACGAGCGCGGTGCCCGCGCCCCCGCGGACCAGGCCGTAGCCCGCCCACAGGTTGGGGGAGACCTCGAGCTTGGTCCGGTCGCCGCCGTGCAGGGCGTGCATCCGCTGCTGGCCGACGGACTCGCTGTTGGCCAGGTCGGCCTGGACGGCGGCGATCCGCTCGGGGCTGATCCGGTCCAGCAGCCGTTCGGCCTCCGCCCACGCCTGCGCCGAGGTGTCCCGGCTGATGACGTGCAGGCGGATGCCGAAGCTCAGCTCCCGGCCCTCGGCCGCGGCGAGCTCGCGCATCCGGTCGAGCCGTACCGCGATCTGGGCGGGGGTCTCGCCCCAGGCGAGGTAGGTGTCGACGCGCCTTGCCGCGACCCGCTCGGCCGCCGGGCTGGCGCCGCCGAAGAAGATCTCGGGGCGTCCCCACGGCCCGGGGTCGACCCGCGCGTTCTCGATCCGGAAGTGCTCGCCGGTGAAGCTGAACGTCTCGTCCGGGGCCGGCCCTTCGGTGACGCCGCGCAGCACCGCGAGGAACTCGTCGGTGCGCGCGTAACGCTGGTCGTGGTCCAGGCGGTCGCCGAAACGGCGCTGCTCGGCGGAGTCGCCGCCGGTGACGACGTTGAGCAGCAGCCGGCCGCCCGAGACGCGCTGGAAGGTGGCGGCCTGGTGCGCGGCGAGGACGGGCGAGACGAGTCCCGGCCGGAACGCGACCAGGAACTTCAGCCGCTTCGTCACCTGCGTGAGCGCCGCCGTGGTGATCCAGGCGTCCTCGCACCAGAGCCCGGTCGGGGTGAGCACCGCCTCGTAGCCGAGCTGCTCGGCCGATCGGGCGATCTGGCCGAGGTAGTCGATGTCCGGCGGGCGGAAGCCGTTCGCGACCGCGCCGAGCGTCTTCTGCGAGCGGTCACCCGAGCCGACGATGTCCCGGTTGTCGCCGTTGGTCGGCAGGTACCAGTGAACGCGCAGGGTCATGCCGGCACCCCCGGCCGCCGGAACGCCGCCCCCGGGTGGTCGTCGCCGGGCCTGCGCCGGCCGGGCCCCCGGAGCTTCTCGCGGGACACCCCGGGCGGGTGGCTCTCCCGAGCCCTTCCCCGGTGGCGCAGTCCGGGCGTGACGTAGGTGATGAAGTCCTCGAAGGTCCCGGTGCTGACGGCGTAGCCGGGGTTCCCCGCCGCGCTCTCCGGCAGCCCGGCGAGGCCGGTCCGGCGGGGCAGCCGCGAGTAGGCGTCCGCCCGGTCGCCGGGGTGCCGCCGCAGGCCGGCGGACACGTGACCCACCACCGTCATGGCGAACCCGTTGAGGATGAGACGCTTGCCGGCGGTACTCATCTGTGGTCGTGTTCCAATCTCTTCGCCCGAGGCGGGTCAGGAGTAGTACGTCGGCTGCGGTGACCGCCCGTTGAGGGCGAAGTGTCCGATCTCCAGCAGCTTGTGGTGCGCCGGGTCGTGCAGCGTGTGGGTGCGCACGTTGCGCCAGTGGCGATCCAGCCCGTACGCGCGGGCGGTCGACCGTGCCCCGGTCAGCTCGAAGATGCGCGAGGTGACCTCCAGCGCGACCTCGGTCGAGTGCACCTTCGACTGGTAGGCGGCCACCGCCGCGCGGCCGCGCTCGTCCGCGGTGAGCTCGTCCGCGCGGTCGATCGCCGCCTGCACCAGCTCGCCGGCCTTGTCGGCGAGGGCGATCGCCGACTCGACCTGCACCCAGAGCCGGCCGTAGCGCTCGACGACGAGGGGGTCCTCGGTGGCCTCGGCCACCCCGGAGGTGAGCCAGGGGCGGGATCTGGTCCTGGTGTAGTCCAGCGCCTCGTCGAGCGCGCCGATGGCGACGCCCAGGTAGAGGTTGCCGAAGGCGAGCTGCGCCTGCGGGACCTGCAGCGTCTGCCGGGGCGAGAGGGGCGTGTCCGGGTGGCCGTAGTCGAGGAGGTCGTCGGCCGTGACGCGGACGTCCCGCAGCGTCGTGCTGCCGCTGACCGTCAGGCGCTGCCCGATGTTGTCCCAGTCGTCGCCGAAGACGATCCCGTCGGCGGGGGAGCGGATGGCGAACTGCCCGACGAGGCCGGACATATCCGTTCCGTCGATGACCGACCCCTCCGCGAACCGCACCCACACGATGAGCGTGTCGGCGACGGCCGCGCCGCTGGTGAACGGCTTGGTGCCGGTGAGCCGGAAGCCGTCGCCGTCCGGGGAGGCGAGGACGAGCGGTTCGTAGGCGGCCTGGGCGACGCTCGCGGCGAACCAGCCTTCCTCGACGAACCCCTTCGCCCGCCGCTCGGCGAGCGCCCGGTTGCCGCCGTCGAGTCCCGCGCGGGTGGCGAGGAAGTGGTAGGCGGCGATCTGGGCGATCGAGCTGTCACCGGTCGCGAGGATCCGCACGATCCTGAGCACCTGCTCGAAGCTCGCGCCCCCGCCGCCGAGTTCCTCGGGGAGGTGGATGGTGAGCAGCCCGGACCCGCGCAGCAGCTCGATCTCCGCCACGGGGTTCGCGCCCGCGATGTCGCGTTCGGCGGCGTCGGCGCGCAGTCGCTCGGCGACCTTCTCCGCCGCCTCGCGCCATTCCGCGAACCGGGCGGGGCCGGAGCGGGGCGGAATCCGGTCGATGAGACTCACGAGGATCCTCCGGCTTGCGGTCGGGACGGCTGCCGACGCTCTCCGCGCCGGTCGGCGGATCCGCCGTGGCGGGCCGCCGGTCGCGTGGTCGCGCGCATCCGGGAGAGGTGTCGGGGGTTGCTCGCGGCTCCCGGCCGGGGGACGGGCTCGCGGACCGGCCGGAGCTCCGGCGTGACGGTGCTGTGCTGCGTTGCCATTTCTGATCACGGTTTTCTTCTTGCGCGCCGGCGGGACACCCGCGGGGGCGGACGCCGGGCGGAGCGCGTCGAGTCGGCTCGACGGGTTCCGTGTGGATGAGAACGGGGTGAACGTGTACGGGTTCGCGTGCGGCGGCTCGGCCGCCGCACGGTGGGGTGCCGATGTATCGGGGGAGACGGTCTCGGCCGGCGTTCCCGGCGGTCGACGGGCCCGTGGGAACGCCGGACCGCCGGCTTCGGCGGGTGAGGGATCGCGGAGGGGTATCCGGGTCTGCGCGGAGCCGCCGGCCGCGGCTCAGGAGTGCGGCGGCGGCTCCGGGGCGCGCATCGGCACGCACCGTGGTGCGCCGGTGCCCGCCCCGAGGAGTGGAGAGCGCAGGGAGAGCAGTCAGGAGCTGCGACAGAGGCTGGCGGCCACGCGCGCGAGGTCGACGTGGCGCCGCATAATCAGGACTTTCCCTACATGCATAGTAGGAAATTTAGCTCCATTGTCACCGATATGCAAGTTTGTCTGCTTAGCGTGTTGGCTGCTCAGAGTGCCGGCTGGGGTTCCGGGGCGGGGAAGGCCGCCCGGGCCCCGGTGAGAAGACGCGGCGGCTCCGGGAGGGAGAGGCGGTCCCGCAGGAGGCTCTCCCCGCTCTTCCGGGTGAGGCCCTTCTCGCCGAGCCGGGGGACGACCCGGTCCAGGAGCTCGGCCAGGGCGTCCACCGTCGGCTCCGGGCGGACGAGCAGGCCGTCCACCCCGTCGAGGGCGGCCACCGCCTCGGCCCCGGCGAGGAACTCGTCGAGGCTCTGCCCACGCGCGTAGGTCACCTGGGCGAAGAGCAGCGCGCGCCGGGTCTCCACGGCGCGGAGCGCGGCGACCGCGGCGGCGACCCGGTCCGGGCCCTCCGGCCGGAAGACCACCACGTCGACGATGTCGGCCGCCGCCGTCACCGCGTCCACCGAGTCCGCGTACCACGCGATGACCGGCGAGCCCTGCGGGGTCGTCGGGACCGTGAGGGGGCCCGCGATGTCGAAGACCCCCCGGTGGTCGATGTGGACGATCTGCTCGGCGCGGGCGAAGATCCGGGTCTCCCGGTCGGCGATGATCGACTCGTGGGGCCAGCTCTGCCACAGCTTCTGGACGGCGATCGCCGCGTCGCGCGTGGTCTCGATCCCCAGCGGGACGCCCGCGGTGAGCCCCGCCCCCGCCCAGCCCTCGTGCCCCTCGGGCCCGGCCGCCGCGTGGCCGTCGCGGACGCCGAGGATGAGGCCCGTCCTGCCCCGGGACAGGTGGTCGCCGGAGGCGACCCGCCGGGCCAGGTTGTACGGGTGATCGCGGTGCGGCGCCGCGGCGGCGAGGAAGGCGGTCCGCGGTGCCCGCCTCGCGAGGAACGTCGCGGCGACGGTGGGGTCGAGGGTCGCCCCGTCCCCGGGGACCGACCCGTCGATCCGCTCGACATCGGCCGCCACGAAGGCCGCGCCGGCGTCGTCGAGCCGGGAGGTCAACCCGGGGTCGCCGGTCAGCGCGACCAGGTGCTCGCCGGAAAGCCCGAGCCCCAGGAACTTCGGCTGGTTTCTGCCCGCATTCTCGCCCATCGGCGAAGTCCTTTCTCACAGTGAGGGCGCGTCGTCCCGCGCCGTCAGTTCGACGCGGCCTGGAAGTGCCCGCGCAGGGTGTCGGTCGCGTACTCGTGGCGGAACAGCCCGCGTTTGCGGAGCAACGGCACGACCTCGTCGGCGATCACTTCGAGCCCGTCGACGAGGACGTCCGGCTGGAGGTTGAACCCGTCCACCGCGCCGGACCGGTACCAGTCCTCGATGTGGTCGACGAGCTGCTCGGGGGTGCCCGCGAAACCGCTGTGGCCGGAGCCGGTGTACCGCGTCTGCCGGAGGTACTCGCGGACGGTCGGGTCGGTCCGGCGGATCTGCTTCACGATCGACTGCCGGAAGCCGATGCTGCCCCCGGCGTTACGGGGATCGACGGCCGCGGCGAGGACCTCCTCCGGGAACTTCTCGTCCAGGTCGAGCTGCGACGCGTCGTAGCCGATCGCCTGGGAGAGCCACTGCACGGAGTAGGCGGCGGGGCCCCGGTCGTGGAGCTCGTCGCTGCGGCGCCGGGCCTCCTCCTCGGTGCTGCCGAGGCTGAGCAGGAGACCGGGGAGGATCTTCACCGAGCCGGGGGAGCGCCCGGCGGCGACGGCGTGCTGCTTGACCTCGCGGTAGTGCTCGATGGCGCCTTCCTTGGTGAGCTCGGCGGCGAAGACGCCGTCGGCCCGGCTCCCGGCGAGCGCGCGCCCCTTGGCCGAGCCGCCGGCCTGGAGCAACACGGGGTGGCCCTGCCGGGACCGGGGGACGTCGAGCCTGCCCTCCAGGTCGAAGAACCGGCCGCGGTGCCGGACGGCGGTCCCGGTCCCGGCCGACTCCCACAGGGCCTGGACGAGATCGACGAACTCGGCGGCGCGGTCGTACCGGTCGTCCCGTTCGGGGATGTCGGGCAGGCCGAAGTTCTGCGCGGCGGGGGAGTTGCGGGTGGTGACGATGTTCCACCCGGCGCGCCCGCCGGAGACGTGGTCCAGGGAGAGCAACCGCTGCGCCAGGTCGAACGGGTCGTTCAGGGTGGACGAGGCGGTCGCGATCAGGCCGATCCGCTCCGTCGTCGCGGCGACGTGGCTCCAGGTGACGGCCGGCTCCAGCCGGCCGGCGTTGGCGTCGTACGCGGGGTCGCCCAGCAGCGGCCCGTCGGCGAGGAAGAGGGCGTCCAGGGTGCCGCGCTCGGCGACCGCGCCGATGTTCTCCCAGTAGGCGGGGTCGATGAAGGAGTCCCTGTGCAGGCGGTCGGACTGCCAGGCCGCGGGCAGATACCCGAGCACCAGGACGTTGACGCCGAGAATCACATGGCCTTGCCGGGGGTCGGACATCAGGGCACCTCCACTGTCGTCTGCGTGTTATTCACTCTGGCCACCGGCGGCCTTCTGGTAGACCTCGGTGGGGTCGGCCCGGTTGATGTGCCAGTCGCCGACGATCCGCTCCTTGTAGACCCGGGGGTTGTGCGAGGCGAGGGTGCGCGCGTTGCGCCAGTGGCGGTCGAGCAGGAGGTCCTCGGAGACCCCCGAGGAACCGAGCGCGTCGAAGACGACGGTGGTCGCGTTCAGCGCGGCCTCGATGATGACCAGCTGCGCCTGCGCCGTGCTGATGTGCCCGTCGACCAGCCGCCGCCTCTGCTCCTCCTCGTCGCCGTGGATGTGGGCGTGCGCGATGCGGTCCAGGTCGGCCGACGAGTTCAGCAGCGCCGAGTTCGCGCCGAAGGCGGCGGCGGAGACCTTGCCGATGACCTGGAGCAGCTGGGCGTCGTCGGTCGGGCTCTCCGCGGTGGCGTGACGGTAGGTGCGCCTGCGGTTCTTCAGGGCCTCGATCCCGTCCCGCAGGGTCGCCTGGGTGATCCCGGCGAGGACGGAGAGCAGCGAGGTCTGGTAGAAGAGCCCCTGGTAGCCGAAGCGCTCGGTGGCGGGGAACAGGTCGGCGCTCTCCACCCGCGCCCGGGTGTAGTTCGCGCTCCCGCTGGCCGTGGTCTTCTGGCCGAACCCGCGCCAGTCGTCCACGAGTTCCACGCCGGGCTGGTCGGCCTTCACCAGCGCGGTGACGAGCTCGCCGTCGGGGTTCAGGCCGATCACGTCCAGCCAGTCGGCGTAGAGGCTGCCGGTGGCGTAGTACTTGGCGCCGCTCAGCAGCCAGTGGTCGCCCTCCGGGACGAGCGTGGTCTTGATGGTGGCGTAGGTCCCGTTGCCGGCCTCGGTCCAGCCGCCCCCGACGAAGTCGCCGTCGAGGAAACGCCGCAGCCAGGTGGTCGTGGACTCCGAGGGCCGGGCGTTCAGCCGGTCCTCGACGAAGGCCAGGTGGTTGCGGAACACGTGGGCGACGTTCGGGTCGGCGGCGCCGAGTTCGCGCAGCAGCTGGAAGGTCTGCTGCAGCGACGCGCCGAGTCCGCCGAACTCCCGGGGGATGCGGATCGTGCCGAACTTCGCCTCGGTCAGCCAGCGGACCTGGTCGTACGGGAAGATCCGGCCCTGCTCGCGCTCGAGGTTTCCCTCGGCGATCTTCTCGAAAACCGGGTGGAACAGTTTCTGGAGTTCTTCGGTGTCCGCGGTCGGATACCGGAGAGAGGAGACGGGACCGGACATGCGCCAGCCTTTCTTGGGAGAGGCCCGGAAGCCGCGTGGAGCGGAGTGGCGGGCGGCCTTTCTTCGTGGAGATGGGCGGGGCGACCGGGGACGTGGCGGCCACGTCCCGGCCGGCGGACGGCCCGGCCTTGAGGCGGGGACGTCCGGGATGGGGGCGGGTGTTCAGTGACGGCGGCTGCCGGCCCCGCGCGTGAGGTGGGCCGCCCGGCGGGTGGCGAGCGCGGCGGTTCTGACCATAACCCTATTTTCCTACATGTTTAATTGGTATTCAATGCCGTCTCACATTTCGAGATGGTGATCCGTTGGGTGGACAGTCCCGTGCCGTCGGCCCCGAGGTCGCCGGTGAGGGCCGGGCCGTCGTCGCAGGGTGGCGGGGTTCCGGGAGTCCGGGATCGCAACCCCGGCTCCGATGGGCGCACAGATCTTGACATATGGGATGCGATTGAATACCCATTAAACATGTAGGAAAATAGGGTTGCTTGGGAGGCGTCACTCCCACCGATCACCGGACGGTCGGCCTGTCCACTCCGCACCCGCACCCGCGTTCGGCGGCGCACGCGCCGACGCATCACCCCATGCTCGGAAATTTCGTCACATCTGCGACAAGATCGAAAGAGAACTCACAGTGAAGATAGGACAGCTTGGCCGGTTGGCGGCCCTGAAAGCCGTGGCTCTGGCGAGCGCCCTGCTCCTGGCGGCCTGCGGCACCACCGCCGGTGGGAGCGGTGCCGACGGCGCGTCGCAGAGTGACAGCACGCCCCGGAAGGGCGGCACCCTCGTGGTCGGCCTCTACCTGGAACCCCTCGCGCTCGACCCGCACCGGCAGGGTTACTGGGAGACCTACCGCGTGTCGAGCAACATCATCGAGGGTCTCGTCAAGGAGGACCTGTCCGACCCCGAGGGGCCGAACAAACTCCTCCCCGGCCTCGCGACGGAGTGGAAGGTCTCCGACGACGCCAAGACGTGGACCTTCACCCTGAGGAAGGGCGTGAAGTTCCACGACGGCTCGGACTTCAACGCCCAGGCCGTGCACAAGAACGTCCGGCGCGTCTCCGACCCGCAGTACGAGTTCTACGACGAGACGAGCGTGCCGAAGCTCGCCGTGTGGTTCGGCGATCTGGTCAAGGGCGAGGTGGTGGACGACTACACCTACTCCTTCGAGTTCTCCAAGCCCTTCCTCGGCTTCCCCCGGATCCTCGCCCAGGCGATGAGCACGCTGCCCATCGGCAGCCCCGCCGCCTGGGAGAAGCACGGCAACGACGGCTTCGCCGACCACCCGAGCGGCACCGGGCCGTACACGTTCGTCTCCCGCACCGTCGGCGACCGGATCGTGCTGAAGAAGAACCCGTCGTACTGGGGTGAGGAGCCGTACCTCGACGAGCTGGTGTTCCGCATCATCCCGAACAACCAGACGCGGCTGGCCGCGCTGCTCGGCGGCGAGGTCGACCTCATCAGCTACGTCCAGCCCGAGGACGTCCAGACCCTGGAGTCCAGGGGGTTCCAGGTCCCGACCGGGCACGGCGCCGCGTTCCTGTACCTCACCTTCAACTACAAGAACAAGGTGTTCGACGACGAGAAGGTGCGGAAGGCGATCATCCACGGCATCGACCGCCAGAAGCTCGCGGACGAGCTGTACAACGGCAACGCCAAGCCGGTCTACTCCCTCCAGCCGCCCGGCAACGAGGCCTACGACCCGGCCGCGCGCGACTTCGAGTACGACCCCGAGAAGGCCAAGTCCCTGCTGAAGGAGGCCGGTTACGACCCGGGCGAGCTGACGTTCACCATCGTCGCCGACGTCGCCAACCAGAACACCGTCGAGTGGCTGCAGAGCCAGCTCAAGAACGTCGGGGTGACCGCCGACATCGTCACGCTCGACCGTCCCAACTACGTCGCCCGCGCCTTCGGCACGCCGGGGCCCACCGACGGCCTGAGCATCGACGAGTACGGCGGCACCTACGCCGAATGGCTGCACCAGGTCCTGACCACGAACATCGCCAAGAAGGGCTTCGACCTGGACGGGAACACGGAGATCAAGGACGCCGTGGAGAAGGCGCGCGACGCCACCGACCCGGACAAGCGGATCGAGCTGTGGAAGGCGGCCGAGACGAAGGTCCGCGAGTCCGCGGTCGCCATCCCGGCGGTGACCCTGACGAAGTACTACGCGCTGGGCCCGAACGTCCGCGGCTTCACCTTCGCGGCGACCAACTGGTACGACCTGACGAAGGTCTGGCTGGCCAAGTGACCAGGTGGCCGGGTCGCTGACATGGGAACGCTCAAGCACATCCTCTGGCGGTTGCTGAACATCGTCCCGGTGCTCTTCGTGGTGTCGGTCCTGACCTTCCTGGTCGGCCGGCTGACACCCGGGGATCCCATCGAGGCGCAGTTCGCCAGGGATCACACACCCGAGCAGATCGAGGCCATCCGGGAGGCGTACGGTCTCAACCTGCCCGTCTGGGAGCAGTACGCGAAGTGGGTGAGCGACCTGTTCACGGCCGGGGGCGGCCAGTCGATCGTGCAGAACCAGCCGGTCTTCGACATCCTCGGCCCGAACTTCGTGAACACGCTGATCCTGACCGCCGCCGGGGTGGTGATCTGCGCCGTCTTCGGCATCCTCGTGGGCCTGATCGCGGGAACCAACCACCGGCGCTTCCTGGACCGCTTCGCCATGCTCTTCGTGCAGGTGGGGAGCAACCTCTCGGTGTACTGGTTCGGCCTGATCCTCATCTGGATCTTCTCGCTCCAGCTGCAGTGGCTCCCCACCAGCGGCATGGAGTCCAGGAACGGCGGCGGCCTCGGTGACGTGCTCGCCCACCTGGTGCTGCCGGGTTTCTCGGCCGCGTTGATCTCGATGCTGGTGCTCGCCCGTTTCACGCGTCTCGGCATCGTCCAGAACCTCCAGGCCGACTACGTCCGCACGTTCAGGTCCCAGGGGCTGCCCCGGTGGAAGCTCATCGGCAAGCACATCGGGCGGAACATCCTTCCACCCGTTGTGAACATCATCGGACTGGAGATCGGAACGTTGATCACCGGTGTGATCTTCGTCGAGAGCGTCTTCAACTGGCCGGGCATCGGGACGCAGCTCGTCAACGCGGTGAACGGCAAGGACTACACCCTCATCCAGGGAGGCGTGGTGCTGGTGGCCCTGTGCTATCTCGTGGTCAATCTGCTCACGGACATCACGGTGGACGCGCTCAACCCCCGGCTCAGAAGATAACGGGACGGCGTCTCATGGCATCTCCGAACAGTCAGGCGCTGAAGCTGCTGAAGAGGACCGCGGCCCCGCGGCGGCGCTCCCGGCGGCGCACGAACGCGCAGGTGACCCTCGCGCTCGTCATCATCGTGTTCTTCGTCCTTCTCGGCGCGTTCGCCCCGGTCGTCGCGCCGTACGACCCCGACCTCGCCGACGGCGGCATCAAGTATCTGGGGATCGGTGAGCAGGGACACCTGCTCGGCACTGACGAGCAGGGCCGGGACATCCTGAGCAGGCTCATCTGGGGCGGCAGGACGTCGCTGATCATCGCGGCCCTGGCGTCTCTCACGGCGACCGTGCTCGGGAGCGTCCTCGCGCTCGTCGCGGGATTCTCCAATGACAAGGTCGCCGGGCTGATCATGAGAACGATCGACATCATGTTCGCCTTCCCGGTGATCATCATCGCGCTCGTGCTCGCGGTGATCTTCTCGCCGGGCACGCCGGTCGTCGTCCTGTCGATCGTGTTCGCCGCGATCCCCTACGTGACCCGGGTCGTCTTCGCCGAGGTCAAACTCCAGCGCGGCCGGGAGTACGTCGAGGCGGCGGAGTCGCTCGGCGCGGGATTCCTCTCCATCCTCCTGCGGGAGGTGCTGCCGAACGTCATCGGGCAGATCGTGGTCTACGGCACCGGGCTGGTCGGCGGAATGATCGTCTTCTCGTCGAGCCTGAGCGCGCTCGGCATCGGGGTACAGCCCCCGACGGCCGACTGGGGCCGGATGATCTCCGAGGGGGCGAAGGTCATCATCTCCGGCAGCGTCCACGTGGCGCTGCTGCCGGGGCTGGTGGTCCTCCTCGTCGCGCTGGCCTTCAACTGGCTGGGCGACGGACTGCGGGACGTCTTCGATCCACACAAGAGGAAGGCCGGAAGTTGACCGGACTTTTTTCGCCCGCGCTGGGCGGGCAGCCCCACACCGGGGCGCCCGGCGCGCTGCTGAGCGTGCGGGGACTGTCGGTCGAGTTCGGCCGCGGCGCGGAGGCCGAGACGGTGGTGGACGACGTGAGTTTCGACGTCCACCCCGGGGAGACCTTCGCGCTGGTCGGCGAGTCCGGGGCGGGGAAGAGCGTCACGGCCGCGGCGATCATCGGCCTGCTGCCGGACGACGCCACGGTGACCTCGGGCTCGATCTCCCTCCAGGGGCACGAGCTGCTGCCCGCCAGGGGCGCGCCGGTCATCGCGTTCCGCGGCACGAAGATCGGCATGATCTTCCAGAACCCGCTCTCCTCCCTCGACCCGTCATTCAAGATCGGCAACCAGCTCCGGGAGATCATCGGCCTGCACAGACCGGCGACCCGCGGGAAGGACCAGCGGCTGATCGCCGAGACGTGGCTGAGGAACGTCGGCATCGAGGACACCGGCCGGGTCCTCTCGGCGTACCCGCACGAACTCAGCGGGGGAATGCGGCAACGTGTGATGATCGCGCTGGCCGCCCTCTCCCAACCGGTCCTGCTGATCGCGGACGAGCCGACGACCGCGCTCGACGCGGTCATCCAGAAGCAGATCCTCGACCTGCTCAAGAGCGTGATCGCCGAAACGGGAAGCTCGCTGCTCGTCATCACCCACGACTTCGGAGTCGTGTCGTACGTCGCCGACCGGGTCGCGGTGATGAAGGACGGCCGGATCGTCGAGCAGGACCGCGGCGACCGGGTGCTCAGCGCCCCCGCCGACGAGTACACCCGGTCACTGGTCGGGGCGGTGCCCGAACTCGGCACCAGGTTCCGTCTGGAGGAACGCGGCCTGCCGAGACGTCTCGGCGTGACCGGCGGTCCGGACGGCGCCGTCCCGCCGCCCTCCCGGCGTGAGGACACCGGGAACGACGCCGGGCCCGCGCTGCTCACGCTGCGGAACGTCACCAAGGAGTTCGTGGTCGGCGGCGTCGGCACCGGGCAGCGGAAGCGGCGCTTCACCGCCGTCGACGACGTGTCCCTCCAGGTCGGGCGAGGAGAGATCTTCGGGCTCATCGGCGAGTCCGGATCGGGGAAGTCCACGATCTCCCGCCTGATCGGCGGCCTGCTCCCGGTGACCTCGGGGGAGATCGTCTTCGACGGCCAGGACGTCACCAGGCTGTCCAGGGCCGGCCTGCGGCGCCTGCGTCCCCGGTTCCAGTTCGTGTTCCAGGACGCGACGAGCTCGCTGAACCCCCGGGTGCCCGTCGGCGAGCAGATCAGCCGTCCGCTGCTGCGCTTCGGCAAGGCGGCCTCGCGCAGGGCGAGCGAGGCGCGCGCGGCCGAGGCGCTCGAACTGGTCTCCCTGCCCGCCTCCTACCTGGGCCGGTACCCCCACGAGCTGTCCGGCGGGCAGCGCCAGCGGATCGGGATCGCCCGGGCGCTCGCCCTCGAACCGGACCTGCTGATCCTCGACGAGCCGACGTCGGCCCTGGACGTGTCCACCCAGGCCACCATTCTCAACCTGCTGCTCGACCTCAAACGGGAACTCGATCTCACCTATGTCTTCATCGGCCACAACCTGGCCGTCATCGAGTTCCTGTGCGACCGGATCGGGGTGCTGGAGCGCGGAGTCCTCCTGGAGACCTTCGACGCCGCCGAGCTGTCCGCCGAGGAACGCCACCCGGTGACCAGGTCACTCCTCGGCGCGGTCCTCCCGATCCGCCGGGACCCGCCGTACGGCGGCTGACCGGGGCCCCGGCGGTCATCCCCGGAAAGGAACCGCCGGGGTCGTGGCCGTCGGACCGGGGCGAGGAACATCGGAACGAAAAGCGGCGGCAAGCGAGCCGGTCACCGGGTGGCGGCCTGCGCCGGGTCGGCGTCGTGGCGCGGGTGCCGGGCCTGCGGGTATCCCCTTGCGCCAGGGCTCAGGAGAGATCTGCCCGCTTCGCCGACTCCGCCGCGAGCAGCGCCGCGCCGAGCTGCACGGCGACCAGCGAGCGGAGCGGGATCGGCGTGGCCATCGCCTCGGCTTCGGCCTCGGCGAACCACTCGTCGAAGCGCGCCCCGAACCGGGCCCGCTCGGTCCGGATGGCCGGCGTCTGGTTGCCCGCGCCGAGCTCGGCGTCCAGCATGCGCAGGTAGGTCCCGCAGTACCGCAGCCGGATGCTGTGCACGATCTGTCGGTTGCCGACCACCTCGGCCACGGTGGCGGGCCGGTCGGTGCCGGGGAAGCTCTCCCATTCGCCGATGAACTCGTCATGGGAGCCGACGAAGTCCTCCAGGGCGCGGCGGAAGGGGGAGTGGACGGTCAGATCGGCTCTGACGGAGGCGAGGGATTGCGCCAGTTCGGCGATCAGGGCGCGTTGCGCGGCGAGGCCGGCCTGGATCGCGTCGCCGTACTCCTGGTCGGTGGGGGTCTGGTCGGCGACGCGGGGGTCGGCCCAGTAGGGCAGTTCGGTGATCAGGTGCAGGGCGCCGAAGCGGTCGGCGTAGTCGACGCTGCCGCCGCCGATGCCGTAGACGGCCGCGAGCTCGGCACCCCTGGGGGTCACGTAGGCGGCGGGGCCGATCGGGACGGCGCTCGGCACCTCGGGCGGGCCCATGTGCAGGGGCAGGCCCTCGGCGGTCGCGACGGCGGCCAGGCGGGCGGCGAGCGCGGGGTCGTCCTTGCTGAGGTAGTAGAACGCGCCCTGGAGCTCGCCGTTGTGCAGGGAGTAGACGAAGGCGGGCTTGACCTCGTCCATCAGCCGCATCAGCGCCTCGGTCTCGGGCAGCGTGCGGTCGAAGAAGTGGTCCTCGCCGGTCAGCGGGAAGGTCCATTCGACCTGGTCGGCTTCGGCGGGGCGGTAGAAGTGCTCGGCGTAGGCGCGGCGGTCGCTCGGCCGTGAGTACCAGCCCTCGTTGAGCCGGGCGCCGTCGGGGTCGACGCACGGGATGAGGTGCCAGCGGAAGCCGAAGTCCTCGCGCAGCGCGGCGTCCTCGACGAGTTGGCGCAGCAGCGTGCTCACGGTGAGCGAGCCGATGGGCTCGTTGGGGTGAGGGCCACCGATGATCACGGCGTCGTGGGGGCCGGCGCCGATGGTCGCCGCGCGCAGCGGCTCACCCAGACGCGAGGTGCCGATGCGGCGAAGCCGTACCAGGTCGGGGTGGGCGGCGGCGAGGTCGTCGAGCTCGGCGTGCATCTGGTCCACGGTGGGGAACGCGGTGTAGTCGGGCACCCGGCTCATGTGGTGGGCGACGTCCATCTTCGACCTCCTGATAATCTGGATTATTCTAGTAAATCAGATTATCTTTACGGCGTGCAGGAGATGTCATGCGGCTGACCAGAGCGGAAAGCAAGGCGGCCAACAAGCGCGCGCTGATCGAGGCGGCGCGCGAGATCGTCGGCAGGGAGGGTGCCAAGGCGAAGCTGGAGGACATCGCCGAACTGGCCGGCCTGACCACCGGCGCGGTCTACTCGCTGTTCGGCGGCAAGAACGACCTGATGGTCGCCATGGTCGACGACTACACCGGTCCGCTCGACGTGCGCTCGATCGAGGCCGCCGAGCCCGGCATGCCGCTGGAGGAGGTCGTGGCCGAGGTCGCCCGCCGGTTCCTGCGCATGTCGGCCGACCCGCAGGCCGCCGGGAAGCTCCTGTTCGAGGCGCGCGTGCTCGATCTCGTGCTCAACGACCCGGCGCTGCTCGGCAAGCTCAACGCCTCGATCAGGTCGACCGAGGCCGACCTCGCCGCGCTGTTCTCAGGTCGCGAGTACGGCGGGGCCGCCGTCACGGACGAGCAGGCGCTCCGCCTGGCCCGCGCGCTGAAGGCCCTGCTGTCCGGGCTCGGCCAGAGCGTCGTGCTCGGCGCCCACGACGTCTCCGAGGAGTTCTTCGTCGGGACCGCCCAGGCCCTGGTCACGCCGAGGGTGCTCGGCCCGGCCTAGATCACGGCCGAGGGTTCGGGGGGACCACGCGGCCGCACGTCACCCCACCCCGAAAGGCAGGACCATGTCCAGATCCGGATTCGGCATCATCAGCGCACCGGTGTTGTTCATCGGCGCCCTCCAGACGATGGAGATGACCCTCTCGCCCGCGCTCCCGCTCATCCAGCGGGACCTGGCGGCCTCGCCGGAGGCGCTCGCCTGGATCTTCACCGGCTCGCTGATCAGTTCGGCGATCAGCACCCCGATCGTCGGCCGCCTGGCCGACATGTACGACAAACGGCGGCTGCTGTTCGCGCTGATGGCGATCAGCAGCGCCGGAATCCTCCTCGCCGCTCTGGCGCCCAACATCACCGTGCTGATCGTGGGCATGACGGTGGAGGGCGTCTGGCTGGGCGTGCTGCCCCTGACCGTGGGGTTGTTCCGCGACACCCTCGAACCCGACCAGGCCGCCACGGGCAACGGCCTGGTCATCGGCGTCGCCTCCCTGGCCAGCGCGCTCGGCCTCATCCTCGCCGGGCCGATCAGCGCGGCGCTCGGCTACCGGTGGCTGTTCTTCCTGGCGCTGGCCGGTGCGCTGGTGGCCGCGCTCTGGGCCTGGTTCGTGGTGCCCGCCACGCCTCGCGCGGCCGCCGGGCGCGTCGACTGGGCGGGCGGGCTGCTGCTCGGCGGCGGCCTCGCCCTGCTCATGCTGGGCCTGACCACCGCCTCCAGCTGGGGCTGGACGGATCCCGCCACCCTCGCCCTGTTCGCGGCCGCGGCGCTGACGCTGGGCCTGTGGGCGGTCATCGAGCTGCGCTCCGCCGACCCGCTCGTGGACCTGCGGCTGCTGGCCGGGCGCACTCCGGCCGGAGTGACGGCGATGGGGGTCATGTTGGGCTTCACCTCCTTCGGGCTCGTGGTCGCCCTGCCGATGATGCTGGCCGCGCCCGTCGAGACCGGGTACGGCCTGGGCGCCGACACCCTGTGGATCGGGATCTACATGTTCCCGATGGGCGTCGCGGGCACCCTGGTCGCGCCGCTGGTCGGGCCGATGTCCAGGCTCCTCGGGCGGCGCGCCGTGCTGGTGCTCGGCAGCGCGCTCGTCTGCGCCGGCACCGCCATGCTCGCCTTCTGGCACTCCTCCCCGTGGCAGATCATGGCCGGGGTGGCGATCATGGGGCTGGGCGGCTCCGTCGGCCTCACCGCCGGGCTCAACGCCGTGGCCGCCGACGTGCCCGCCGACCGCGCGGCCGGGGTCAGCGGCGTGGTCTTCGTCGCCAAGAGCGTCGGCGGCACCTTCGGGGCGCAGCTCGGCGCCCTGGTGCTGGCGGCCGGCGCGGTGGCGGGAGTGCCCACCGAGGACGGCTTCGTCGACACCTACCTGCTGTCCGCGGCGCTCGGCCTGCTGGCCGTCGGCGCCGCTTTCGTGATTCCCACCGCGGTACGGGAGGCCCAAGGCGGGCGCCCGGCTTCGGCCCGCACGACGAAGCCCGCCATCCCCGGGCGGGACATCCTGTGACCGCGACCAAGGAAAAGGAGCAACCGGTGCGGGTCTACATCTCCATCGACATGGAGGGCGTGGCGGGCATCGCCACCATGGACCAGGTCGTCCGCGGCGGCCACGGGTATCCGCGCTCGCAGCGGCTGATGACCGCCGAGGCCAACGCCGCCATCGAGGGCGCGTTCGCGGCCGGGGCCGACAGCGTCCTGGTCAACGACAGCCACGGCACCATGGACAACCTGCTGCACGAGGAGCTCGATCCGCGCGCCCGGCTGATCTTCGGCACCCCCAAGCTGGACTGCATGGCCGAGGGCATCTCGGCCGAGCACGACGTGGCCATGTTCCTCGGCTACCACGCCGCCGCCGGCTCGCCGGGCGTGCTCGCCCACACCTACTCCTCGCACTTCTACGAGGTGCGGCTCAACGGCCGGCCGGTGTCGGAGGCCGAGGTCAACGCGCTGCAGGCCGCCGCGGTCGGCGTCCCGGTGGGGCTGCTCACCGGCGACGACGTCATCTGCGGCGTCGCGGACAAGGCCTTCCCCGGCGTGCGGACGGTCGCCGTCAAGGTCGCGCACGGGCACACCGCCGCGGACAGCCTCTCACCGGCCGAGGCCGGGCGGCTGATCCGGGAGGCGGCGGCGGAGACCGTCCGGGGGGCCGGGAAGCTGACGCCGCTCCGGCTGCCCGAGGTGTTCGAGCTGGAGATCGACATGCCGAGCACGCCCGCGGCCGAGCTGGGCGCGCAGATCCCGGGCGTGCGCAGGATCGCCGACAAGACGCTCGCCGGCACCTTCGCCACGCCCACGGAGGTGCTCGGCTGCGTGACGGTCTGCTACCACCTCGCCGCCGACGCCATGATCAGCCGGATGGCCCTGTATGGCAGGCGCTAGCCGGCCCGCTGGCCCGTACGCCAACCGGACGGGCCACGAGTTTGCCGCTCAGGCCAAACGGTTCGCGTGCGGGGATCCGGATACTGAGAAGATGGATCTTGAGCAGGTGGAACACGCCATCGCCGCCCTCCCCGGCGTCCGCCGGGACACCCCGGGCCTGGCGGTCGGCGTCTACGCGGACGGCAGGGCGCTGCACACCTCGGCCAAGGGCGTGGCCACCGTCGAGTTCGGCGTCCCGATCGACTCCCGCACCCGCTTCGACGTCGCCTCCATCAGCAAGCAGTTCACCGCCGCGTGCCTGCTGCTGCTGGCCCGGGACGGCAGGCTGAGCCTGTCGGACGACGTCCGGACGCACATCCCCGAGCTGCGGCTCGACGTGCCCGTCACGATCGCCCAGTGCCTGCGGCACACCGGCGGCCTGCCGGAGTGGTACGCCCTGCAGGCCATCACGGGCGTCCCGCTCCGGGTGCTGGACGAGGAGCGGCTGATGAAGATCGTGACGGGCATCCGCCGGACCATGTTCGAGCCGGGCACCGGGTTCTCCTACTCCAACACCGGCTACATCCTGGCCGCCGTCGTGGTCAGGCGGGTCAGCGGGCGGTCGCTGGCCGAGTTCGCCCGCGACCGGCTGTTCGGCCCGCTCGACATGAACGACACCGTCTTCCGCGACGACACCTCCGTCCCGCTGCCCCGCATGGCCTTCGGCTACACCGGCGCCGGCACCAGGGCCGACACCGAGGAGAGCGCGGTCGGCGACGGCGGCGTGGTGACCAGCGTCGCCGACCTCGCCCCGTGGTTCGGCTTCCTGGCCGACGGCCGGGTGCTGGGCGCCGACCTGCGCGAGGCGCTGCTGGAGAGGGCGGTGCTCGCCGACGGCACCGTGCTGCCGTACGCGCACGGGATCTGCCACTTCACGGTCGGAGAGCTGAGCGCGTACGGCCACGCGGGAGGCATGCACGGCTACGTCGGGAACCTGCTGTACCTGCCGGATCCCGGCCTCGGCGTGGCCGTGCTGACCAACCAGAGCGGGCTGGACCCGGTCGGCATCAGCATGCGCCTGGCCCGCGCCCTCACCGGCCAGGACCCGGCGGCCCGGCCCGCCCTCGCCGACGCGGCCACGGGCGAGACGGGCAGGACCGCGCTGCTCGGGCACTGGCGTGATCCGGCGAGCGAGGCCACGCTCACGCTCGAACCCGCAGAGGAGGGCGGGATCTCCCTGACCGGCTCCGCCGCCACCGCCGTGCTCGCGCCCGGCGACGACGGCCGCTGGCACGGGCAAGAAGACGCCGAAGGGGCCTGGCTGGCACTGGAGGACGGGCGGCTCCTGCTGGGTGACGACAGGTCGATCCGGTGGCCGGCCTCCTTCATCCCGTGCGGCCCGCCGGGCGACGGCCCCGCGCCGGAGGGAGCCTGGCTCAACGACGAGCTCGGCGTGCTCGCCGTACTCCGGAAGGAGGTGCTGCGCGTCGGTCTCACGCTCGAAGTCCCCGTCACGCCCGCGCCCGCGGGAACGTGGCGGGCGGGCCCTTTCACCTTCCGCCTCGACGAGGACGGCGACCTGCTGCTCAGCGGTTCCGGCCTGCGCGGGATGCGCTTCGTCGCACAGCCCGAGGGCACCGCGGCCGTCGGCATCCCCCCTGGCCTGGTCTAGAGAAAGGCTCACTCCATGCACGACCTCATCCTGCGCGGCGGTACCCTGCACGACGGGTTCGGTTCGCCGGGCCGTACCGCCGACGTGGCGATCGACCGCGGCCGCGTCACCGCGACCGGCCGCGACCTCGGGCGGGCGGCCCGCGTCGTGGACGTGGACGGCCTGGTCGTCGCGCCGGGCTTCATCGACCCGCACAGCCACTCCGACACCGTGCCGTTCATGGCCGGGGCGCAGCCGTTCAAGCTGTGGCAGGGCGTCACCACCGAGATCGTCGGAAACTGCGGCTTCTCCTGCGGCCCGTCCGCCCCGGAGTCGTCGGGCTTCACGCCGGAGATACTCAGCGAGCGGGCCTTCTCCACCTTCGGCGGCTACCTTGACGCGGTGGAGAAGGAGGGCACGACCAACAACCTGGCCGTGCTCGTCGGCCACAACACGCTGCGGCTGGCCGTCGGCGGCATGGACGCGGCGCTCCGGCCCGGCGCGCTGGAGCGGATGGCCGAGCTGGCGGCGGAGGCGTTCGCTTCGGGCGCGTGCGGGCTGTCCAGCGGCCTGGAGTACGTGCCGGGCGCCTACGCGGACACCGCCGAGCTGATCGCGCTGGCCCGTGTCGCCCGGCGCTGGAACCTCGTCTACGCCACCCACATGCGCAGCGAGAGCGAAGGGCTGGCCGACGCGCTGGACGAGGCCGTGGAGGTGGCGGCGGCGGCCGGGGTGCGGCTGCAGGTCTCGCACTGCAAGGCGTCGGGCCGGGCCGTGCACGGCTCGTCGGAGATGTTGCTGGACAAGCTGGCCGCCGCGCGGGTCAGAGGAGTGGACCTGCGTGCCGACGTCTACCCGTACCGGGCGTTCGGCACGGTCCTGGTCGCCCTGCTGCCGCCCGCGGCGTGCGAGGGCGGTGAGGTGGAGCTGCTCAGGAGGCTGGCCGATCCGGCCGAGCGGCGGGCGCTGCGCGCGCTCGCCGAGGATCCCGGGTGCACGACCGGCGCCGGCCTGTGGCGTGAGGTGCATCCCGAGGACGTGCAGCTCATCCGGCATGCCTCCGCCGCCGTGTCGGGACGCAGGCTCGCGGAGGTGCTGGACGGTCGCGAGCCGTGGGACGCGCTGTGCGACCTGCTCATGGCCGACCCGCACGGAGACGGCGTCTTCCACACGATGCACGACGACGACGTGACGCGGATCATGAAGCATCCCCTCGTGTCGATCGGCTCCGACGGCGGGCCGCCCGCCGGGCCGAACCATCCGCGCACGTTCGGCACGTTCCCCACATTCCTCGGCGAGTACGTGCGCGATCGCGGGCTCGTGCCGATGGCGGAGGCGATCCGCAAGGTGAGCTCGGCGACCGCGGCCCAGTTCGGCCTGGCCGACAGGGGCTGGCTGGGCCCGGGAGCGGTCGCCGACGTGTGTGTGTTCGACCCCGCGGCCATCCGGCACGACGGCACCTACGACGAGCCCGGCGTACGGCCGGCGGGCGTCACCCACGTGCTCCTGGGCGGCCGGGTGGTGATCGACGACGGCGAGTTCACCGGCGGCAGGCATGGACGCCTCCTTCGCCGAGGCGACGGCTGCCTCCAGCCGCGGGAAGCCGGGTGAGCGCACAGGGCCGGGTGACGCTCGGCGTGCTGCTCGACAGTCTCGGGACGGAGGCGGTGACCGCGCTGTGCCTGCCGTCCGGCCGCCAGGCCATGGTCGGCGCGCCCGTCATCTACGGCTCCGACGAGCCGATGACCGCCCTCGACGGAGCGCTGCTGCTGGTCACCGTCAACCCGGAATCGTCCCTGCTGGAGCGCGCGGCCGAGGCGGGCGCCACCGCGGTCGTGGTACGGGCCGGGCTCGGCAACGCCACCGCGCTGACCGAGGCGGCGGAGGGCACGGGGGTGGCGTTGCTGGCCGCCGCGCCCGGCCTGTCGTGGGGCCAGCTCTACGCGCTGGTCGACGCCCTGCTCGCGCTCGTCGCCCCCGCGGCCGACCTGGGTGGCGACGCCCAGGCAGGCGACCTGTTCGCCCTGGCCAACCAGGTCGCCGCCCGGGTCGGCGGCGCCGTGGCCATCGAGGACCTGGCCATGCGCGTGCTCGCCTACTCCACGATCGGCGGCCAGCGCATCGACGAGCTGCGCAGGGAAGGCATCCTCGGCAGGCGCGTCCCCGAGCATCCGACGAACGCCGAAGAGTACGCCGCCGTTCTGCGCTCCGACCGGGCCGTCTGGAGCTTCGAGCCACGCGAGTACCTGCCGAGGCTGGCGATCGCGGTGCGCGCCAGGGGCGAGGCGCTCGGCACGATCTGGGCCATCCAGGCCGACGAGCCGCTCGCGCCCGACGCCGCCGCCGCGCTCGCCGAAGCGGCCAGGACCGCCGCCCCGCACCTGGCACGCATCAGCCTGGCCGCCGACAGGGCCCGCAGGACCAGAGACGAGTGGCTGGGCTGGCTGCTGCGGGGCGTCGGCCCCGTCGGCGAGCTGGCCGCTTCCTTCAGCCTGCACCCGGAGGAGCCGATCGCGGTCGTGGCGGTCGGCGCCGGGGAGGCCGGGAGACGTACCGACGTCTTCGCCGCCACGCACGCCGGAGACCTGCTGCGCACCGCCTACACCGCCTACCGGATCAGGGCCGCCGTCGGCGCGGTGGACGGCAGGACCTACGCCGTCGTGGCCGCCGCAGCCGGCACGCCGCTGCTGCGACGCATCACCGCCGACACTCTCGGCCAGATCAACGACCGCCTCGGCGGCCGCTGGCGGGCCGGCGTCGGCAGGACCGTGGCTTCGGTCGCGCAGGTCCCCACCAGCGCCAGGCAGGCCGACGAGGCGCTGCGCGCGATGTGCGGGCCGTTCGCAGGCGGCGAGGTGGGCCTGCACGAGGAGCTGGCGGCGGCGCTGTTCCTGCTGGACGCGGCGGCGTCGATGCGCACCAGCCCGGTGCTGCTGGGCGAGCCGCTGTCGCTGGTGGCCGAGCACGACGCCAGGCACGGCACCGACTACGTCCACAGCCTGCGCGTCTGGCTGGCCGCCCACTACGACGTGCCCAGGGCTGCCGAGAAGCTGTCGCTGCACCCCAACACGCTCAGGTACCGGCTGCGCCGCATCGGTGAGCTGATCCCGCTCGACGACCCCGACGTCAGGATCGTCCTGGGCCTCCAGCTACGGCTGGGCGAGATCCGGGCGTCCGGCACAAACAGCGGCGAGTGAAGTTCGGCCTGCACGCCAACGCCCCGGCGGCGGCCCGGCGGAATGCTGGTGGGCATGGTCGAACTCCGCATCCTCCACGACACCTCCCAGTTCCAGGCCGCCGACCGGCTGCTGCGCCGCATCTGGAACACCGGGCCGGGCGACGACCCGCCGCTGGCCGTCGACCTCATGTGCGCCCTTGCCCACGCCGGCGGCTATGTCGGCGGCGCCTTCCTCGACGGCGAGCTCGTCGCCGCCGCCTCCGGGTTCCTGGCCGAGGGCGGCAGCCTGCACTCCCACATCGTGGGCGTGGCGCCCGAGGCGCGGGGCCGAGGGATCGGCCAGGCGATCAAGGCGCACCAGCGCCGGTGGGCCGCCGAGCGCGGCCTGAACTCCATCTCCTGGACCTTCGACCCGCTCGTGCGCCGCAACGCCTTCTTCAACCTGGCCAGGCTCGGCGCACGGGCCGAGCGGTACGTGCCCGACTTCTACGGGCCGATGAACGACGGCATCAACGGCGGAGACGCCTCCGACCGGCTGTTCGCGCACTGGCCGGTGAACCCGGGCCCGGCCCCGGCCCCGCCACGCGGGAGCGAGGCGGCCGTGGTGATCCTGGACGAGACCGGGTCGGCGCACGAGCCCGGCGGTGCCGCCGTACTGCGCTGTGCCACGCCCGCCGACGTGGAGCGGCTGCGGCGCGAGCACCCCGGGGAAGCCGTGAGGTGGCGGGCGGCGCAGCGGGCCGCGCTGGGCGGCGCGCTCGCCGGCGGCTACCGGATCACCGCCTTCACCGGGGCCGGCTGGTACGTGCTGGAGCGTGCGGCATGAGGATCGTCGAAGCCGAGCTGCGCACGGTCGCGCTGCCGCTGCTCGCGCCGTTCCGCACCTCGCTCGGCACGCAGACCGTGCGCAGGGCGCTGCTGGTGCGCGTGCGCGGCGCCGAGGGGGAGGAGGGCTGGGGCGAGTGCGTGGCCGAGGACGAGCCCACCTACAGCCCGGAGTACCTGGAGGGGGCGGCCGACATCATCCGGCGCTTCCTCCTGCCCAGTCTGTTCGCCGTGCCCGACCTCGACCCGGCAGGCGTGGCGCCCGCGCTGGCGCACCTGCGCGGCCATCCGATGGCCAAGGCCGCCGTCGAGATGGCCGTCCTGGACGCCGTGCTCAGGGCGCGCGGCCTTTCACTCGCCACCTATCTGGGAGGAGTGCGGCGCAGCGTCCGCGTGGGCGTGTCAGTGGGCATCGCCACCACCCTCGACGCCTTACTCGACACCGTCGACCGGCACGTCAGCGCCGGCTACGCGCGGATCAAGCTCAAGATCGAGCCCGGCTGGGACCTGGAACCGGTCAGGCTGGTCCGCGAGACGTTCGGCGCCGAACTCATGCTGACCGCCGACGCCAACACCGCCTACGCCCCCGCCGACGCCCGCCACCTGGCCCGCCTCGACGCCTACGGCCTGACGCTGCTGGAGCAGCCCTTCGCCCCGGACGACCTGCACGGGCACGCCCGGCTCGCCGCCCGGATGGAGACGCCGATCTGCCTGGACGAGTCGATCACCTCGGCCCGCGCCGCCACCGCCGCGATCAGAGCGCGCGCCTGCTCCATCATCAACATCAAGCCCGGCAGGGTCGGCGGCTATCTGGAGGCCCGCCGCATCCACGACCTGGCCCAGGCGAGCGACGTGCCGGTGTGGTGCGGCGGCATGCTGGAGACCGGGCTCGGCCGGATGGCGAACCTGGCGCTGGCCAGCCTGCCCGGCTTCACACTGCCGGGCGACATCTCGGCGACCGCTCGCTACTACGAGCGCGACATCACCGCCCCGGTCGAGCTGGAGGCCGACTCCATCGCGGTGCCCGAGGGCCCCGGGATCGGCGTCGCGCCGGACCCGGACGCCCTGGAGACGTTCACCGTCGGCCCGCCCGCGCGCGTCATGTGGGGGTCGCCGTAGTACTCGGGAAAAGGGGGCGGATACCCGGAGGCAGGCCCTGAGCCGAGGATTTCAGGCTCTGGCAGGAGGCTGCCGGATGATCACTCCGATGTTCGCGGACGAGGAATCGGAGGGGCCGCGGCGGTTCCCGGAGATCGGCACCCCGCCCGCCGCGCGCGTCCCGGTGCCGGAGGCCGTCACGGCGTGCGGAACCCTCGGAAGGTCACGGGCTTCCGGGTCTCGAAGCCGAGCCGCTCGTAGAGGGCGATCGCGCCGGTGTTCGCCCCGGCCACGTGCAGGAAGGGACGTTCGTCGCGAGCCAGGATACGCGCGACGAGCGCACTGACCAGGCGGGCGGCGTGTCCTCGCCCGCGTGCCTCGGGGATGGTGCAGACGGCGCTGATCTCGGTCCATCCCGGTGGCCGGAGTCGCTCACCCGCCATCGCCACCAACGTGCCGTTCTCGCGGACGCCGAGATAGGTGCCGAGTTCGTGGGTGCGCGGCCAGAACGGCCCCGGCTGGGTCCGCGCGACGAGGTCGAGCATCTCGGGCACACTGTCCGCGCCCAGGTCGACCACACCGGTGACGGTCTCGGCATGCGGGTGATCGGGTCGGCCGTTGCCGGGCCAGATCATCTGGCGGCCTTCGAGGACGAAGACCGGCTCCCAGTCCGACGGCGGTGCAGCCGCGCAGCTGAACATGTCGGCGAGTTCGCCTTGACCGAGCAGCCGAGCGAGATCGGCCCACTCCCGCGGATCCGGGTCGGCGGTTACCGCGGAGAAGGTCGCGACTCCCGGCTGGTAGGTGGCGGCCCGGCCGAGTCGGCGGGCGAGGTGCGCGTGGTGACCGCGGAGTGATTCGCCCACCGGGTCGTCGAGTACGGTGGCGTCGCGGTTCACCATTGTGCTGGGCCTCTCGTGTCGTGCGGGGTTGACGGTGGCCGGTCGGACGGGGGATAACCCGTCCAGCCGGCCATCCTACGGACACCATTCTCATAAGTGACCATTTGTGAGAGCACTCACCGTGACGGCGGCTACGCGGAGCACACCCCTGCCGCCCACCCCGTCCAGGCGGGCGAGCCGGGGTCGCGCGGGGTCGTAGAGCACCATGACCTGCCGGCCCGGACGGGCCGGCGCCGGGTTGGAGCCCAGATCCGGCTCGGTCTCCACCACGGAACCCTGCGTCGTCTGGAACCGCAGCGTGGGGTAGTACCCGCCGATGTCGTTTTGTCTACCTGCTTTGAGGGACAGCGCACTAGTAGTACTTCGTTAGGTTGATTTGATCTTCGGTGGTGGGTGGTGTTCTGGCGGAGTCGGGCCGGGAATGTCGCGGTGGCAGGTGGGGCACGCGCCGGTCCATGCGCGTATGA